>JAZRCL010000047.1:0-6576 GCA_045659745.1 Eubacteriales bacterium | reverse complement strand
TTGGTGAAAGTTCGATTCCCGTATTTTGCGTGTGTATGCACCCTTTTGGCACTCCCAACGTCAGAATCACCCCCATCGCCAAATGCGGAGCATTTGGTGAAAGTTCGATTCCCGTCCTCACCTTTTTATATAACGCAGTGTATGCACCCTTTTGGCACCCCCAATGTCAGAATCAAACCCATCGCCAAATGGAAGCATTTGGTGAAAGTTCGATTCTACTTAACTATGACAAACAACAAAACAATACGGAGCCGACTCGTTAGAGTCAGCTCCGTTGCTTTTTACTTATAAATCGTGAGTGTGCCGTTGATCTTGGTAACGTCATAATTGCCTGTGACATCTTCCCCATTTTCGTTGGTTATCACGACTCGTATTATTTCATTTTCGACTGTGCCGAGATTCTCAATAGAGCCGACTACGGTCACCGTCATCTTATGTCCGTCACAAAGCGAGCCTACAGCGAGATATGCCGAGTTGCTTGTCAGCGGTGTTCCATCAAAGCGTTTATATGCCGATGAAGCAACCACGGTAATAGGTCTTGGATCTATCCTCATTATCGGTTCAGCCATATTGACTGCCCAGTCAGTCGAGAAATACTCCTCAAATATTACAATGACTCTTTGGTTGGGACGAATATTGGAAGCAGTAGGATCGTATTTTACGGTAACATATTTATCGAAGGTTTCATTCAGCTCCGATAGTGTAAGATAGCCAACATCAGTCATAGAAATGTCAATGCTGATGTCAACGCCGGACAATGAAACGTTACTTTCGATGCTGTAGTCAGACTTTGCAAATAAAAGCGGAGTTCCGTCGTAATGCTTCTGGAGTTGACTAAGCCCGATTGTTATAACAACAGCATCTGTCTCAAAGATCTCAAGAATGCCGTTCTCATAGATTATGTTATATTGGTCGGTGACGTTATTTCCATACGGGTCGTATAGTATAAATTCTGAGGGAATGCTCTCACCGCGTCCAACCTTATCGATGCTGCCCGAAACCTTCACAAACCAATAATATCCTTTGGATGTAAGCTCGCTGAGAAGCGGATCGTATTCTATTTGGGATATTGCACTTAAAACTCTATTATCAAATGCTTTGCAATGATAGACAGGTTTTATGATAATCTCTTGCTTTTGTGGTCTTCCGCCTGAGCCATTGAGACCAAAGTTGTTTCCGCCCGTGGCTTCTATCTCTATCCAGCCCACGCCGTCAATATAGACCTCTACCCAAGCGTGTATGTGGCTTCTGTCAACCTCTATCCATTTGCCTTTGACTGTAGGGGTTGCATATCCTGTTGTATATCTTGCAGGAATGCCCATTGCACGATACAAAAGAGTGAGAGAGGTAGCAAAATGCTGCGATATTCCCTCTCTGTACGATTCTAAAAAGGCAATAGCTACATTTTTCTCGTTATCGAGCTCTTCATCGTAATTTATTTGATATCTGGCGCTATTTTGAACATACTTTGCGGCGTTCAAAATTGTTTCTATATCCTTGTCAAATAATCTTTGATCCTCAATGATACTCTCCATATACGCGCGCGTCTCATCATCCAGAATAAGATATTGCGAGTAAACAAATGCTCTGTATGCCTCTTCAAATTCTGCATATTCTTCGGGAAGAGAGAGACGCGAGGCGTAGTCGTAGTCTCTGTAAGACACGGTGTAGAGAGTTTCAAGGCTTGCTTCTCCAGTGCCGGTGTATATTACGTCACTTGTTTGCGCGATATGATCTGTCATATACTGCGCTGAGGCATAGTACGGCATAAAGAAGTAGGGATTTTTTGATTTTATTGTAAGCTCTCGTGTGTTATTAATTAACGCAAGGGATGCCAGGTAATTTGCCGAGTATTGTCCATGAAGTGTTTCGGGATATTCGGTTGCTTCATGCCACGTATTGCCCGCATATCCGCCAAAGCTCTTCAGACGCAGATAGATATATCCGTTTCTTTCGTCCATCACGCTGATGAGTGATGACGTATCGTCTTTTTGGGATGTCAGCTCGCTTCTGAAGGAGCCTATCGCGCCGCTTTCGTTAAAGCCGCCGGTATAGAGTTCGCTATTGGAGTCTCCGTATACCTCGAGTATTCCGTAAGAATACTTGATCAGGTAGTTCCCTGTAACATCCTTGCCGTTTGCATCATAAATTCTTGTTTTGTCAAGGCGGCAAATATTCTCGGTTTTTCCCACACGAGAAAGAGAGCCTATGTTTTCAACGCTTAAAGTATGCCCATCCACAAGTGAATTATAGGCTTCTGTCACAACAGTAAAGGATCTGTTAGTCAAAGCTGAGCCATCGTATTTCTTCACAGCTCCGCTTGTTTGAATCAAAATTTCTCTTGGAGTTACATTGAGAAGTCCTACCGAAAACGACATTTTATAATTGCGAGTGACGTCGTTTCCGTCGGCATCGTGTATTACAACGCTTGAAGGTATAATATAGTTTGTAAGAGTGCCAACGTCGGTTTGATTGCCGCTTGTTTGGGCGCTGAATATAGTATGCCCAAGCGGGAGAGCGTTTTCACTTTTAGGAGATACTTGTAATACTGTGGATGTCAGCGGTTCTCCGTCATATGTTTTGCTTGCATCGACAGGCTTAAGAGTTAATGCTCTCTCGGTTACCTTAAGGGTGCCGTACACAAAGCTTATATCATAGTTGTGGCTTACATCAACGTAGTTTTCTTCTGCATCCGGGGTGATTGTTCCGTCTAAAGGGTCTTCCCGTTCCTGAGATTGTCTTACGATCATTACCGAGAGCTTGTTGGGGTATGTTCCAACATTCAGGGCAGGTGTTCCCTCTGTAACGATGATTTTATCATTGTAGCCAACAAAGCCCGATGTAAATTCTACCTTATAATGAGATGATCCGTCATATGTCCACACACCCGATGCGGTCGATATAACGATGGGAAGCTTTTGTATTTCAATCGTTCCACAAATGTAAGTGATATGATAATTATGAGTAACCTCTTCACCGGTTCTTGCATCATGTATTGCGACCGATGTATCGTTTTCATATTTGCCAACGTCGATTGCTGTGCTTGATTCGGCGGCTGAAATGCAATGCCCATAGAGTATATTGCTATCTACTATATCAAATCCAAAGTAGCTGAATTTTTGTTCTGCTCCTTGGTAAGTTATAGTTTTGCTCGGTGTTGCTACAGTTATTGGCAATGGATTTATTTTAAGTGTTCCGGCTTCAAAGAAGACAGAATAGTTATTTGTGGTATCAGCTTCATTCTCCGCCGTTACAGTTATAGCTGTGGGAATATTGTTATATTCTCCCGCATCGGTTTGTCCGCTCCAGAAGAGAGAAAGACTCTGTCCCTCGGCAAGCGGTGTATCATTATTTATTTCATAACTGCTGAGTATGTGATGAGTGCCGTCATAGTTAAATTCCCCGCTTTCCGTCTTCAAAATCAGCGGTCTTTTTTCTACTGTAAGCATTCCTTCCACAACGGTTATATTGTAGCAACGCGTTACGTCGATTCCGTTCTCTCCAACAAGAACAAGAGTTGGCGTGTTTTCAATGCTTCCAACGTTGACAAGACTCTTGGTAAAATACGCAAACAGAGAATCCCCGTCTGCTAACGTACCATGACTAAGCTCGTATCCGTCAAACGAAAAAGCTATGCCGTCATATATCTTTGAAGCGCT
Source organism: Eubacteriales bacterium (assembly GCA_045659745.1). Taxonomy (GTDB): domain Bacteria; phylum Bacillota; class Clostridia; order Oscillospirales; family CAG-272; genus SVTX01. The sequence goes on along the minus strand of JAZRCL010000047.1, from coordinate 2,917 downwards.
TTTAACCGTGACGGTTATTTTGCGAGGGATGATCTTAAGCTCTTCCCTCTCGACGCTGATATCGTATGCCGAGGTAACGTCTGTACCGTTAATATTTTTTATTACAACGGTGTTTTTTTCGGGGCTCATCGCGATGTATATGTCTGAAGCCCCATCCTTCATAAAGATTTCGCTCGTTTCAAATTCTGAACATTCAAGAACGTCATTGTAGGCAAGATCGGCAGAAAGGATAGGATTTTCTCCGTAATCCACTGTTCCGTCGGCGGAATGGAGAGATATCTTCCTCTTTTCAATAGTAAAGCTTACACTATTGCTTGTTTTCTTTCCAAAAAATCCATTTCCGACAGCACGGAGCTGATACTTGCCCGGCATAATAGGAGCGTCCTTTGACCATTCTCCCGACTCCGTCGAATATTCAAAATATGTTTTACTGAAAAAAGCGATCGCCTTGCAATCTATTTCATCTCCATATGAGACACTTGGCGCGCAATTAACAGAAATGACGGTACCCTTGACTATTAAAAATGAAGAGAGTGCCACCACAACTATAGTAGATAGCAACAGAAAGAGCGGCCATTTGCGAAGGACCGTGCGCAATACGTCTGCTATCTTATTTATTCTTTTTTGATAAATTTCGTAACGCATACGATCCGTTCTCCTTCCCTTTAGGATTTTGGCAATATCTGCAAAGTGCCCGGCTCCAGCTTTATGATATAATTATTTGTAACCAGAGCGCCTGATTGGTTCATTATAATAACGTCCTTTATAACGTTATCTGAGTGTCCGACATCATACTGAATACCCTCTACTTGACAGACGTAGATAAAGTCCCCGCTAGCGAGAGATCCTTCGGTTATTTGGTATGAATATCTTGAAAGTGCATATCCATCATATACTTTTGTCGCATCTGCCGCCTTGATGGTTATCTCTCTCGGTGTTATGGTCAACAGTCCGCAATTCTTAGTTATCTTGTAGATATCGTCAACTCGGTGGCCAGATTCATCAAGAACACCGACCCAAAAATCTGCACAGCTTACGGAAACGTTTGTTATGTAAAAAGGAGAATATGGGTAGGCGCGATCTCCTTCCCTGAGCGTTCCGCTGATCATATTGCAGGTCGAGATATCAGTAGAAAGCTCATATCCATCATATACCTTTGTAGCGTTTTCGCTTGCAAAAACAAGCTCTGAGAAGTATACGTGAACTGTTCCCGGACTAAATGTAACATCAAACTTCTTTGTTACATCTCTTCCATTGCGGTCATAAACAGTAAAGGATTCTATAATGCTAGTGCTTTTTCCAAGCTCTGTGCGGGATCCGTTTACAGCCACAGAATATGTAAATCCCATTGCCTCGTATTTTTCAAATCCGGTCACGCGATTCTGGGCATAAAGAGGTGTACCGTCGTACTTTTTGTCTGTCAATACAGGGGTTATTTGTGCAGAGTATGCGAATTCCTCTATTTCGCCGGGACCGTCGAATCCATTAGTTACCTCTATCATTACCCAGCCCATACCGTTGATATAGACTTCTACCCAGGCGTGAGCTGATTTGCCTTTGACATCGATCCACTCTCCCGCCTCGGTATCTACAACAAATCCAATAGTGTATCTTGCTGGGATACCCATTGCTCTGTAAAGAAGAGTTGCAGCTGACGCATAATGCAGGCAAATGCCCTCTTGATATTTGTCGAGAAATGCAACGGCGATGTTTTCTTCCATATCAAGAGCTCTATCGTAATTTGCGGAGTATTCCGCGCTGTTTTGGATATATTCTGCAATTTTGATGACAGTTTCAAGACGAGTTCCGCTGTGAAACCCGTTGGCGCGAATGATTTTATTCATATACTCACGGGTCTCGTCATCTATTTCGAGATATTGCGATTCGACAAAAGAATGGTAATTTTTTTCGTATGAATGGTACATGTATGGCAGCGAGGCTGCTTTTTTATAATCAAATCTTCCGTAAGCAACAGAATATACATTTTCGGTGTTACCAGAATATATTACGTCACTTATTTGCTTTTCATAATCCTTAAAATTGTCGGCTGACATATAATACGGCAGAAAATACTGATCGGAAAAGGATTTGATTTCAATGACAGAGTCCTCTTTTTTTATTGCTAATGAGGAGAGATAGCTTGCGGAAAGCTCACCATCTATCAGATAATTGTACTCTACAGCCTCCTCCCACGATTTGCCTGTGTAAGCACCGAAGCTCTTGATCTTGAGATAGACGGTATCACTTGTTTGGTTCTTTACACGAAGACAAAGCTCGTTGCCTCCACCATCTGTATCAATAGCTGATATGCTTCCGCCAAGATCTATCAGTGACCCTCCGCCAACGCTCGGATTGCTATTTTCTCCCGGACCATCGCCGTTACCACCTGTTGTTGGCTTTCGAGTTACGTTGAGCTTACCAAAAACAAGCTCTATTTCATAATCATTAGTTACATCGTTTCCCAATTCATCTATAATTCTGATACTGAACGTATTCTCCGACGTGCCGACCTCAGTTTGTGAACCTGAAAAGCTTGCGCGAATTGAATGACCGTTTTTAAGATTCCCCGAAAGAATTTCATAAGAATGAGCAGTAAGGGGTGTTCCGTCATATTCCTTTTGCGTTCCGACACTTGCTACGACGAGCTTTACAGTACTGCCGTCTGCTGAAATTATTATAGCCAGCACAACCGAAAGAATAAGAAGCGACGCTAAAAGTAAGGAGCATATGATATTGATAATTTGTGTTTTTTTCATAGTTCCCTCCTCCTGCGATTTTTTACGCGTTTCGTTCAATTTTTATGATGCGCTCCTTGCAAAGAGGCATCTTGTCCTTGCCGAAGAGCTCGTCAAGATAGTTAAGCAGTCCATGTGCCGAATTTTTTAGGTAGATCGGATTCTGCATACCGAGCTTTCGA
>JAZRCL010000046.1:0-10776 GCA_045659745.1 Eubacteriales bacterium | reverse complement strand
TCAAGTGAGGCGATACATAAAATACAACTATATGTTGCCTATAACGGTAAGTAGTCTTGCCCGCAATTTTGGGTTTGAACGCAGTTATCTGTACAGAATTTTCAAAAAGCGATACGGAAAGGGCATAAAGGAGTATATCGTAGAGGTTAGACTGTCTATGGGATCGAAATTTCTTTCGCATGGCTTTTCTGTAAAGGAGAGTGCTCATATGGTGGGCTATGACGATGAATTCAATTTTTCCAAGGCGTTTAAGGCTAAATACGGAATAAATCCCTCGGAGGTAAAAAGACGCGGTAAGACTTCGCGGGATGTGTAATGAGGATAACGGTGCATTGCAAACGGATTGGTATGGCAAACTTTCTCTGCCGTGCCTGCAATGTCAATGGGCAGCGGGGAGGCTACTTGCAAATTATTCTTTACATTTTCCCGTGTGTATGGTATAATGTGTAGTAATACAGCAGATAACATACAAATACTTTGATAACAGATCAAAATGCCACGGAAAGGAAAACAAGGTATGAGAAAAAAGGTGTTGTTGATAATAGCTATCTTTTTGAGTTGTGTTCTTTTGGCATTCTCGGTATACATTGTGGCTGAATATGTGAAGATGTATCGCGAGCTGTCTCCTAAAGGAACGATAACGCACGACGACAATGGGGATATTACGTATAACGGCAGGAAATACATCGACATAGGCAACACGAACGGTAAAATACATGCCGACTATGATACCGCAGAATGCGTAAAAATTGCCACTATGCCTTGGGACTCGTTGGCATTGTTGGGCGTATCTGTGTTTTACGGGGATGATGTGGAAAATCCCGACCTTATAGTGTGTAATAGGGGCGGGGACGTTTGGGTCAGGAAAGGCTTAGATATTGACGAGCTGATAATGAACAACAATTGTGTTGTAAGCGATGACTTTTCATTCAGGATATGTGATGTAATAACAGAAGAAGTAATTCCGTATTCGATTGAACAAAAATATGGCATTTTGCATCACTTTCAGAATTTTCCGTTAAACGATTATCCGGGTTTCAATATTAACGACGTACGAATAGTAAAAATAGATGGCGATATATATTTGCAATACGTATGGGATTCCGACTTTTATAAAATTACGGAGCAATTTGAAGCGGACCTGTATAAATACGTAATTATAGAGTGATTTCTTTTTGAAACCGTCAACAACAAACGACATTTACAAGTGGAGATTTATAAAAATGAGAGAATATCTTATAAGCTTTTTTAAGGATTTTGAATACGAGGAAAACGACGCAAAGCAGCTGCTTGACGCGTACGATAAAATAGTCGCCAACGAGGATGCGGAATATCTTGCGCGCATGGCGTATTATGCGTACGGAGCAAACATAAAGCTTGATTACGGCGCGGAAATATTCGGCAGAGCAAGACAGATTTCAAAAATTACGGGCATACATAATTATACTGTCGAGCTTTTGATATTTATATGTCTTAGCAAGCACTTAAAGCAAATTTATATAGAGCAGGGAATTGATATGCAGATATTCCATGACAGTATGCTTGACCTTAAATGGAAGTTGGAGGAATGTAAGGCCGTAAGAGGAATTTGCGGTTCGTTTGTCGCGCCCTGGTTCCCGGGCTTTTTCGACCTTACGAGATTTGCCCTCGGCAGACTTCAGTTTGAGCTTGTTGCCATTCCTTTTGATTATAACAAGAGCGGTTTCAATCTGAAAAAGGGTGAGAGCCGTGTTATAAACGTACATATACCCAGAACAGGCACGCCTATGGATAAGGAAAGCTGTGACAAGGCATACGCACAGGCGCGCGAGTTTTTTAAGGGAGAGGTCGGAGAGAATTGCCCGTTCGTTTGTCACTCGTGGTTGCTTTACCCCGACACCAGAAACTTTGTCCCGGAGCATACAAACACGTACCGCTTTTTGTCGGAGTATGACGTAGTGGAATGGGATCATAATGACGGTGAGGACCTTTGGAGACTGTTTGACACCGACGAAAAGCACCCCGACAGACTTCCCGCTAACACTACGCTCAGACGCTGTTTTGTTGAACATCTCAAGCGCGGCGGCAGAGTGGGCTGGGGCTGCGGAATTAAGATTTGATTTTCAGTATAGAGGATAAAAATGAAGCAAAATTATCAGCTGCAAACGGAAAATATAATATCGCAACATCAGAGCGCGGGCGAGACACCCACTCTGCTTTTGCATAGCTGTTGCGCGCCCTGCAGCAGCTACGTGTTGGAATATTTGTCGGAGTTTTTCAAAATCACCGTGTTCTATTACAACCCGAACATTTATCCCGACGAGGAATATTTCCACCGCGTGCGCGAGCAACAGGAGTTTATAAAAAAACTCCACGCAAAAAACCCCATAGACTTTATCGAGGGGGATTTTGACAAGGATAGCTTTTACAGTATGGCAAGGGGCAAGGAAAAGCTTCCCGAGGGCGGCGAGCGGTGCTTTGGCTGCTATGAGCTTCGTTTGCGCGAGACGGTAATAAAGGCAAAGGAGCTTGGCGCGGACTATTTTTGTACAACGCTCTCGATAAGTCCACTCAAAAATTCCGAAAAGCTAAATGAAATAGGGCAGAGACTTGCCGAGGAATACGGCGTAAAATATCTGCCGTCGGATTTCAAAAAGAAAAACGGATATAAGAGGTCGGTCGAGATATCCCGCGAGTACGGAATGTACAGACAGGACTACTGCGGATGTGTTTTTTCAATGAGAGAGACCTCAAAAACACCTCAAATATGAAAAAAACAACCAAATTAATTGTCTTTTTTTGTAAACCTATTGACAAAATTAACCAAAGGGTGTAGAATGAATTTCCAACCAGTCAAAACCTTACGGTTTAGGAGGCAATAAATGGAAAAATATATTGCAATTTTCACTACGTCCTGTGCGGTTCTTGCTTTGCTTTACGCATTGTTTACCGCAATGAGAGTTATGAAATTTCCCGAGGGCTCGGAGCTTATGAAAAAGATCTCCGCGTCCATAAGAAAGGGCGCGAATGCGTACCTCAAGAGACAGTACAGAATAGTACTTATTTTCTTTGCTGTAATGTTCGTTGTGCTTCTTGTAATGGCGTTCCTTGGCGTGCTGAATATGTTTACCCCCTTCGCGTTCGTGACGGGCGGAATATTCTCGGCGCTTTCGGGCTTCATTGGAATGAAGATAGCGACAAACTCAAACGCAAGAACTGCAAATGCGTGTCAGGAAGGGCTCAACAAGGGTCTGCGCGTGGCATTCTCTGCAGGAAGCGTAATGGGATTTACGGTCGTAGGTCTCGGACTTCTCGACATATCCCTGTGGTTTATAATTCTGAAGTTTATTTTCAAGCTTGAAGCAACCCAAATATCAAGCGCAATGCTTACGTTTGGCATGGGTGCGTCGAGCATGGCTTTGTTTGCGCGTGTCGGCGGAGGTATATTTACCAAGGCGGCGGACGTTGGAGCAGACCTCGTTGGCAAGGTCGAGGCGGGAATTCCTGAGGACGACCCCAGAAACCCTGCGGTTATTGCGGATAACGTAGGCGACAACGTCGGTGACGTTGCGGGTATGGGCGCTGACCTTTACGAGTCTTACGTCGGCTCGATAATCTCGGCGGCGGCGCTTGGAGTTGCTGCGATGCACAGCATGAAAGCGCTTCTTCTTCCTATGCTTATCGCTTCGCTTGGAATAATCTGTTCTATTTTCGGCACGTTCTTTGTAAGAACGAAAGAGGGAGCAACGCAAAAGCAGCTTCTTCGATCACTTTCCCGCGGCACTAATCTGTCCGCGATAATAATCGCGCTTGCGGCTTTCCCGCTTGTATATTTTGTGCTTGGCGCAGAAAACTGGAAGATATATTTTGCAATTCTCGCGGGACTTGTTGCGGGAGTGCTTATTGGACAGGCTACCGAGCATTACACCTCGGATAGCTACAAACCCACGCAGCATCTTGCGGACACGTCTGAGACGGGTACCGCTACCATAGTTATCGGCGGTCTTTCTGTGGGTATGCTCTCAACGCTTATTCCTGTTATAGTAGTAGCGGCTTGTATTCTTATTGCATATTTCGTCTCGGGCGGTGCGAAAAACGCGTCTATGGGACTTTACGGTATAGCTCTCGCGGCAATAGGTATGCTCTCAACTCTCGGTATCACGCTTGCTACCGACGCGTACGGCCCCGTTGCAGACAATGCGGGCGGTATCGCGCAGATGGCGGGACTTGACGAGAAGGTAAGAGAGAGAACAGACGCGCTTGACTCGCTTGGCAATACCACCGCGGCAACGGGCAAGGGCTTTGCGATAGGCTCTGCAGCTCTGACGGCGCTGGCTCTTATGGTGTCCTATATAGATCAGGTCAAGTCCATCACGGGCGACACGATAGATATGACTCAGCTTTCGGTGACAAATCCCGCAGTGCTTGTTGGTTTGTTTGTCGGCGCATGCCTGCCATTCGTGTTTGCGGCGTTGACTATGAATGCGGTCGGACGCGCGGCGCAGAGTGTGGTAATAGAGGTGCGCCGTCAGTTCAGAGAGATAACCGGTCTTATGGAAGGCAAGGCAGAGGCGGATTATGCGTCCTGCGTTGACCTTTGCACAAAATCCAGCCTTCGTGAGATGATAGTTCCCACTATCGTGGCAATTATCGCGCCTATAACGGTTGGTATGATACTCGGCTGGACAGGTGTTGTCGGAATGCTTGCGGGCGCGACCATTTCGGGATTCTTGCTTGCGATATTTATGTCCAATTCGGGCGGCGCGTGGGATAACGCGAAGAAGTATATCGAGAGTGGAACGCATGGCGGTAAGGGTTCTGCATGTCACAAGGCGGCGGTTGTCGGAGACACGGTAGGCGATCCCTTCAAGGATACCTCGGGTCCCTCGATAAACATTCTTATCAAGCTTCTTTCTATGGTATCCATAGTGTTTGCAAGCCTTGTGGTAAACTACTCATTGTTCTCGCTTATATTTTAATCACAGTTAAGGGCGGATTTTATCCGCCCTTTTAATATTTTGTTTGACAAATCATAGTCTTTGGACTATAATGTGAATATACGGATATTACACGGAGGTGAAATATATGAAGGAGGTTCTTTTGACCGCTCTCGGCGTCGGAGGTGCAACGGTTATAGGAGCGGCGATTGGCTTCATATTTAAGAAAATATCTCACAAGTTCAGCGATATAGTTCTTGCCTTTGCGGCGGGAATAATGCTGGCGGCGGCAATACTCGGACTTATAATCCCGTCGTTTGATTACGGATACGATATAGTCAGTCCATTTGGACTTGGCGACACCATAAACAAGCTCCTTGCCATCGGAATGGTTGTTTTGGGCGTTTTTGCGGGCGCGCTTTGCATCAATCTTATTGATAAGCTGGTGCCTCACCTGCATGGGCTTGTGGGAGTGGATATTGACGGACACAACTGCGAAAAAGAATCACAAATAAATAAGGTAATGCTTTTCGTTCTCGCCATAGCAATACATAACGTGCCCGAGGGAATTGCGGCTGGAGTGGGCTTTGGCACGGGTAACACCGAGGGCGCTTTGCTTATCGCGGGCGGTATCGCGCTTCAGAATATCCCCGAGGGTATGGTCATTATCGCGCCCATGCTCTCTGCGGGAATAACTCCCAAGCGTACGTTTTTGTGCGCGCTTGGTACCGGACTTATCGAGGTAGTGGGAACACTTATCGGATATTTTGCGGTGAGCATTTCAAGCTATATACTCCCGTTTGCCCTTGCGTTTGCGGGAGGTACGATGCTTTACGTCGTCAGCGACGAGATGATACCCGAAACTCATTCCCATGGAGCGCAGAGGGGGGCGACGTATTCATTGCTCGTCGGCTTTTGCGTAATGCTTTTGATGGACGTACTCCTCGCTTAAATATGTTTTTATCTCACGGTCAACTCCTGACCGTGAGATTTTTGTATATTTATACTGAATATGCAAAAAAATATTCATTTATGCAATTTTCAAAAAATCTTTGTGAAAAAAGAAAAAAATTTCAAAAAAGTACTTGACAAACCCAAAAGCGCGTTGTATAATAATGCACATAAACCACCAAATCAAACGAAAAGAGGTCCACTAAAATGAAAAAGATTATATCACTCATAATCGCACTTGTAATGATTTGCAGCTGTGTAGGTATCTTCGCCGCTTGCGATAAGCCCGAGGAGGAGAGCTTGTCAGCTGCTTACGATAAGGCTATTGCAGCTATTGACTATGACGCATCCAAGTATACAGACACTCTCGTAGTAGCAATGTCCCCCGACTTCGCTCCTATGGAATTCTACGATACAGCTAAGTCCGGCGACAACGCAATCGTTGGCTTTGACGTTATTCTTGCTACGTTTATAGCAAAAGAGCTTGGTATGAAGCTCAAGATAGATCCGATGTCCTTCGACGCTTCTATGGCGGCTGTTGCCTCCGGCAACGCAGATCTTGCTATCTCCGGCTTCTCCTGGACGGCAGAGCGTGCTGAAACATTCCTTATCTCCGACTACTATGTAGCAGGCGAGAACGAAACAGAGCAGATCCTTATCACAACCAAGGCAAAGGCTGCGCAGTTCACAGCAGATAAGACCGACTTTTCCGGTCTCAAGATAGGCGCGCAGGGCGGTTCTCTCCAGCAGCTTCTCGTTGAGGAGCAGCTCGTTCCCCAGGGAGCAACTCTTGAGCTCTTCACAAGCATCAATGATGCGGCAGTAGCGCTCAGCACAGGCGACATTGACGCTCTTGCAGTTGCATACGGTAACGGTGAGGCACTTGTAAACGACACTATTGTTCTTTCCGACTACTACTTTGAGGTTGAGGAAAAGTACAAGAACAACGTAGTTCTTCTTAACAAGGGAGACGAGGAGCTTCTTGAAAAGGTAAACGCAGCTCTTGCAAAGGCAATGGCAGCAGGACTTTACGACACATGGTACGAGGCTTGCCAGATCTACGCAGAGGTTAAGACTCTCGACGAGCTTGGCTACGACGATAACGGTAATAAGATCACAGAATAATTTATAATAAACGGAGCTGCCGCGCTGCTTTTAGTGCGGCGGCTCGTACTGTGTTATATAAACTGATAAAAACGGAGAAAAAATATGTATTTGATAACAATGTTTGAGGATATGGGTAAGATCTTTGTCGAGCACTGGGATCTCTTTTTGATCAAAGGTCTTAGCGCAACCATACTCCTCTCACTTATGACGGTCGTATTCGGTACGATCTTCGGCGCACTTTTGGCTCTCATAAAAATTGGCAAGATAAAGCCTCTTAAGTGGATAGTAAGCGCAATAGTTGAAATAGTCCGTGGCACTCCTATGCTACTTCAGCTTTACATAAGCACGTTTCTAATTCCCGTAATCATTCCCAAAATGAACGAGCTTGAAAACAAGAAGCTTATTTGTATATGCTTGACACTGATACTTAACAGCGCGGCATACGTGTCTGAAATTATACGTTCGGGTATTGAGGCTGTTGATAAGGGACAGACGGAGGCGGCAAGAAGCCTTGGACTTAACAACAGGACTACTATGATACAGATTGTTTTCCCTCAGGCAATAAAGAATATTCTTCCTGCGCTCGGAAACGAATTTATAACGGTCATTAAGGAAACATCGCTCGCGTCCACGTTCTATATAGGAGAGCTTATGACCACCTATCATATTATAGTCGGAAAGACGCACAACTCGCTTCCGATCCTTATGATAATCGGTATTATCTACTTCATTTTGAACTTTGTGCTTTCTAAGGCGCTCGGAATATTTGAAAGGAGAATGAAGGCCCGTGCTTAATATCAATAATATTTATAAAAACTTCGACAAGCTCGAGGTCCTCAAGGGTGTATCGACCGAGATTTCCAACGGCGAAGTCGTTTCAATAATAGGCTCGTCGGGCTCTGGCAAGTCAACCCTGCTTCGTTGTATGAACCTGCTTGAGACTCCCACCTTTGGTGAGGTGTGGATGGACGGCAAGCTCCTCACTCCCGTTGACCCTTATCTTCACCCCGAGGTTATCAAGGCGTCCAATACCTACAAAAAGCTGGTGGCTGACGGCATGGATGAGATAGAGGCAATAGCTAAGATCAAGGCAGAAGACCTTCTCAACGAAAAGTTCTCCGCCGCAGAGGGTAAGGAATATAAAAAGCTGATCAAGAAAATATACGAGGAAAACCACCTTGATATAAACATCGCCCGTCAGCAGATGGGTATGGTGTTCCAGCAGTTTAACCTCTTCAATAACAAGTCAGTAAAGCAGAACATTATGCTCGCTCCCATTAAGACGGGAATGGAGAAGGTAAACCGCGCAAAGCGTCACAATGCTTGGATCAGCTTTACAAACATTTTCAAAAAGGAAAAGGCACCCTTGACGGAGATAACCGAGACCAAGAAGACCATTACCGCAAAGGCTGAGGCGAAGGCGATGATGCTTCTCAAGAGAATTGGACTTGAGGAGAAGGCTGATGCTTATCCTTCAACTCTTTCGGGTGGACAGAAGCAGAGAATTGCAATAATCCGCGCGCTTGCTATGGACCCCGAGGTAATGCTGTTTGACGAACCGACTTCCGCGCTTGACCCTGAGATGGTAGGCGAGGTTCTCGACCTTATCAAGGAGCTTGCGGCTGAGGGTATGACTATGGTAATCGTCACTCACGAGATGGGTTTTGCGCGCGAGGTGTCAGACAGAGTTATATTTATGAGCGACGGAGTTATCACCGAGCAGGGCTCACCTGCTGAGCTGTTTGATGCTCCCAAGAACCCCAGAACACAGCAATTTTTGAAGTGTGTTCTTTAATAAAGATATCAATTTTTGATATAGATAAAACTAAAAACAAAGGAGAAAAATCATGCAGAAGACAATTTGCGGAAAGCTTTACGATACCGAAACATCCACTGTTGTAAAAAAGGTAACTTTCGGTTATTTTGGTGATCCTGCAGGTTATGAGGAAACTCTCTACGTGACCGAGGGAGGAAACTACTTCCTCTACACAAACGGTGGCGCAGATTCCATCTATCCCGCAGAGAGCATCAAGAGAATGTCTAAGAAAGTAGCTGACGAGTGGCTTGCTAATCACTAATTGACCTTAGAAAAATCGCCTGTAACATCGTTGTTCCTCGAAAGCGGCTTGACGTAGGAAACTACGCCTGCGCCTTGCTTTCTCCGGTGCGATACGCAAGCGGAGCTTGCTGCCCGATTTTGCGCGGGCGCAAAACCGCCTTGTTACAGGCGATTTTTCGTCGGTCGGATATATATTTTTTTGTTTTTTGGAGTCTACAGAAATAATCCTTGCATTTTTTCAAAACTTATGTTATAATTAGTTCATAAAGTTTACACACCTAACACAATGTTAACCGCATCGGAGATTTTATGAAAATAAAGCTTATAGAAAAAAGCTATGACGAGGTCATGGCGTTATCGCCGGAACCCCACAGACTTCCCAAAAAACCCACTGTTTTTTGGCGAACTATAATGAAGCTTGCGGGTCTGCCCGATCTTTTAAGCACCGGATTTAAGTGCGAAAGGATAGGAATGGAGAAGCTTGAGCGCGGTCAGGCGTGTCTTATGCTTATGAACCATTCTGCGTTTATCGACCTTGAGATAGCCGCAAGCATACTGTATCCCCGACCCTTTGGCATTGTTGCCACGACGGATAGCTTTGTGGGTAAAAACTGGCTTTTGAGACAGATCGGATGTATTCCCACGAAAAAGTTTGTCGCAGAGCTTTCGCTTCTCAAGGATATGAAGCACACGCTTGGTGCTGGCTGCTCTGTGGTTATGTTTCCCGAGGCGGGATATAGCTTTGACGGACGGACCACCACTCTGCCCGACACTCTTGGAAAGCTCTGCAAGCTGCTTGATGTACCCGTCGTCGTGACTATCACGAGCGGTGCATTTCTGCGCGACCCACTTTACAACAATCTTCAAAAGAGAAAGGTCAAGGTGTCCGCTAAAATGGAATACTTGCTCTCGCGTGAACAGGTGAGGGAAATGTCCGCCGAGGACATACAGGCTCTTATAGAAGAAAGATTCAGCTTTGACGGCTTTGCCGAGCAGCAAGATAAGAAAATAAGAGTGGCGGAGAATTTCCGCGCGGACTGTCTTAACAGAGTTCTGTACAAATGTCCTCACTGTATGGTTGAGGGCAAAATGCGGGGCGAGGGTGTGACTCTGACTTGCGACGGTTGCGGCAAGCAGTATGTTCTTGACGAATACGGAAGTCTTGCGGCAACAGACGGCGACAGCAGATTTACCCACGTTCCCGATTGGTTTGCTTGGGAGAGAGACTGCGTACGCGCCGAGCTTGAGAATCTTACGTACTCTATGGATATCCCCGTTGATATTTGTATGGCGATAGACGCAAAAAAAATATATTCCGTAGGCGAGGGAAGACTTACTCATACCATAGACGGCTTTCACCTTACGGGATGCGATGGCAAGCTGGACTATATACACACGCCACAGGCGTCGTACAGCATTAACTCCGACTTTAATTTTTACGAGATCGGAGACGTTATCGCTCTTGGAAATCATAAGGCAATATATTATTGCTTCCCGAGGCAAGACCGAGACGTCGTTGCCAAGGCGCGACTTGCCGCAGAGGAGCTATATAAAATAGTAATTTCCAAAAAAAGAGAAAAAAATAATATATCGTAATAACGCCGTAATATTTAACGAGTATAATAAGGTGAGGGCAACCTCACCTTATTGTTTTTGAGAGGGATTATTTTGAAAGTTGAGTTAAAACAAAAGATAAAGCGAGCAATCAAGAAAATACTGTATTTTCTGCTTAACCCAAAGCTG
>JAZRCL010000045.1:0-13112 GCA_045659745.1 Eubacteriales bacterium | reverse complement strand
CCGACGACGAGCTGAAAAAGCAGATCGCGGGTGCCGTATTTGCAATCGACAGCACCTTCTTCACGGTCATTACCGTTGACCGCGTTTAATTTTACATAAGGAGGCTCCCGATATGCTGTTTGCCAATTGCCACAATCACTCCACCTTCTCCGACGGTGTTTACTCCCCCGAGGAGCTTGTTGACCTTGCCGTTAAGATCGGGCACAAAGCGCTGATTTTAACCGACCACGACACCGTGCGCGGTACATATTTTCTTGGCAAGGCAGCAAGAAAAGCGGGGCTTTTGTCGCTGCTTGGGTGCGAATTTACCTCCATTGGGCCCGAGGGACAAAATGTCCATCTTGTTGGCTTTGATTTTAACCCCGACAACCAAAAAATGAAGGAGCTGCTTGCCTACACCTCAAATCGCCAGACCACGCGCTCCCACCTGATGTTTGACTTCGGTCTTGAGCGCGGCACGCTGCGCGGCGGCATCACCTGGCAGGACGTGCTTGACGACCACCCCTACCACGATTATTTTTGCAACAACCAGGTATTTGTTTCCATGGTAAAGCGCGGCATCTACCGCGAGGAGGAATATAACGAGTTTTACTCGGGCAACTTTGCCACGCACAGGGACCCTGCCGTTAAGGCAATGATCACGGAGAAGCTGCACCTTCCCGCCCCCGCAATGACCGACGTAATTGCCATTATCAAGGATGCGGGCGGCGTGCCCGTGGTGGCGCACCCCAAGCGCTTTGCCCCGTTTGCCGAGGAGTGGGTCGAGAAATACGGCGTAATGGGGTTTGAAGCCATCCACCCCGAGCTGAGTGCCGAGGAGTCGGCGTTCTTTGACCGCTTCTGCGACGAGCGGCACCTATACAAGATGGGCGGCACCGACCACTCCTCCCTGCTCGGCGGCTTTTACACCACCATGCCCGAGCACGATCTGCCCCCCGAGTGCGGCTACGTGCGCGAGAACGATTTTATGAAGCTTTACCGCCGAGAGCTTGGCTAATGCGATAAGACGTGTTACCAAGCGGTATAATCTCTTTTCAAAAGTCAAAAACACCACACAACATAAAAAAGGACACATCACAAGGATTCCTCCAAAATGATGTGTCCAACTTTTTTATTGATTTTTGTAGGGGCGATTCACGAATCGCCCGCGGGTCATTCGTGAATGACCCCTACGAAGGCCTTGCAAACAAAGGATTACTTGTAAGATTCCTCGATTGCAACCGCAACAGCAACCGTCATACCTACCATGGGGTTGTTACCTGCACCAGATAATCGACAGAGAGCGAGTCTGCAAGCTTGCTTGCAAGCGAGCCTGGAAGATTGCTCCGCGAGCGTTGCGCGAAGCGCAACAAGGTGTGAAGCACCAAGCATCAAGCAACGCGAAGATGCTTAGCGAGCGAGGAGTATGAGGCCCATCATCTCAACGCTTCAGGGCGTTTGAAATATCCTTGAACCATCAAAAAGCCTTGTAATATAAGCATTCACATTGCAAAATCTTTCCGCTGAGCACATCGTTTTAAGAATTCCTGAATGCATTATACTATAAATATAAAAAGGAAATAAAAACAAATTAAGGAGGTTATGATGGACAAGGTAAAGATTGGAGACAGAATCAAAATCATCAATATGGAAGGCGAACCGCATTACAAAGACCGTGAAGGTGTGGTCACCCACATCGACGATGCCGGTCAAATCCATGGGACATGGGGCGGTTGCGCTATCATTTCAGGAATAGATGATTTTATCGTTCTAGGCAAGGTTCATGATAATTAATCTTTAGACAAACAAAGAGGGGTGTACTTGATTCGTAATCAATACACACTTCTTTCATTATTAAATTAATACTCCATTACAGTGATCTATGCATTCCGGTTTAAGGTGTAACATTTTATAATTATTTTTTACGTATGTCAAAGCATCTTGTTTATACTTATTACAGCCTTCTTAAAAGGAAAGTGTTGTTGCCGTCATTTTCAGCTTTTTCATCGTAAAAATTCTTCCTTAAAGATAGCTAAGTTTTGGTGCGAAAACAGATAAAGAGAGAAGCATCCGCGTTGCAGATGCTTCTTTCTTATTGAATTATAGAATTTAAGAGCCGTATTTTTTCATAGCCTTCCAGAATCCTGCGTAAGACTTATAGCCAACGTATTCGGCAACCTCGCCCAAAGACATATCGGTTGTTGCTAACAAATGCTTAGCCATATCGAGGCGGATAGAGACAAGCTCGTCTTTGAAGCTCTTTCCTGTGTGCGCGATGACAAGTCTTTCCGCCTGTCGTTCGGACAGATGAAGCATTTCGGCAAGGTCGCACAGCCGAATATTTTTATTGTAGTTTTGTGTTAAAAATTCGCAAATCGAAAAACCGTAGTCGTTTGCAGGCTTGGGAAACTCCTTGTTAACGATTTCAAAGTGACTGCAAATAAGAGAGATATACGCCGATACTACTGTGTGATCTCCGCTTTCGCGCGCTTTTATAATCTCCTTGAAATAATCCGATACTACGTAAGGGTCAATACTGCATACCTCCGGATTTTTAATGTTAAGATCGATCTGAAACGCTGAGTGTAGACACTCGTTGTTTAAGCTTTGATAGCAATGATACGTACCTGAGGGGATCATAATAACACCCCCGTTGCCTACAGTACACGTATGATCATTTAAGGTGAAAATAAAATCTCCTCCTAAGGCAACATGTATTTCGGTATAATTATGCTTGTGCATACGAGGAGAGCTTCCGGAAGGGTAAAATCCGTTTTGCAGAAACACTCGGTTAATCTTTGCACCTATCGTGGCGGTGATCTCATTATACATAATTCATTTCCTATTCCGACATAGTTTTTTTGTGGTTGTCAATAATGTTTATTGAAACACATAAGCCTTTATGCTATAATTACATTATAATTTAATCTCTTTTCTATGTCAAGGAGGTAAATATGAAAATTACGACTATCGGTGAAACAAAAAAGCACATCTCCCCCGAAAGACTTATGGGAATGATGCAGACGACATGGGAGCGCATCGATCCTGATTGGATGCACGTTCATCACAAGTCCGCGGCGCGTATAAGAGCGGCTAAGGCTTGGTACGAAAACAGATAAAGACAAATCAAGGAGAAACTTATGAAAACGGTAAATATCGGTGACGTTAAAATAATAATGAGTAACCCTCACAGTAAGCACAACTACTTCGCGTGGCCTACGGTTACGCGACTTCAGAACGGAAAAATAGCAGTGGTAGCTTCTGGATATAGACTGCGCCACGTCTGTCCCTTTGGAAAGACGGTGATCTCATACAGCGAGGACGAGGGTGATACCTATACCGCACCTGCGCCTATTATCGATACTCTCCTTGATGATCGTGACGGAGGTATCCTCGCATACGGCGAGAAAGACGTTATAGTTACGTCGTTCAATAACACTATAGAATTTCAGAGAGGTAAAAGATACGCCACACCCTACGTCCACGCATATCTTGATATGCTGACCGAGGAGGACGAGAAAAAATATCTCGGCTCGACCTTCCGTATCAGCCACGACTGCGGTGTTACATTTGAAAATGAAATATATAAAAGCCCCGTGACCTCTCCTCACGGTCCTTGCGAGCTTAAGGACGGCTCTCTGCTTTGGGTTGGGCGAATGAACAATGCACTTTACGGCAGTGACCGTGTGTGCGCTTACAGCATATATCCCGATGGAAGCATGGAGTATGTAGGAGAGATCGAAAACATTGAGGTGGACGGCAAGATTGCATTGTCCTGCGAGCCCCACGCCTTTGTGCTTGATGACGGTACGGTTCTTTGTCACATACGAGTTCAGAATGGCGACAATACCTTGTTTACCATATATCAGTCGGAATCAAAGGACAAAGGCAAGACGTGGACGAAACCTTATGCGATCCTTTCAAGAATGGGGGGCTCGCCTCCTCATATAATGAAGCATTCATCGGGTGCGCTCGTATGCACCTACGCATATAGGCTCGAGCCCTCATCGGTCAGAGCGATGATAAGCCTTGACAACGGAAAGACCTGGGATACGGATCACGTTCTTTACGTAAACGGTAAGGGCTGGGATATGGGTTATCCCTCTACCATAGAGTTGAAGGACGGAAGCCTTCTAACCGTATTTTACGCACATCCCGAGGAGGATGCCCCTGCGGTGATAATGCAACAGAAATGGTTGATTGAAAAATAATTCTCATAGATCTCTAAGGAGAATAAAGTATGAACTTGTCGGATACAGAATTTAATGAAGTAACCGGTATTCTTTCGGGTGCAAGGATACGATATTCAGGTCAAGGGGAGTATTACGTTGCCTTGCCTCAAGACCTTCCCGAGGGGGTAAAGCTGCCTTTGGTCATTGCGGTTCATGGTAGTGGTCGCGGTGCAATGGATTACAAAAACACACCTTTTTATATTGAACAAAGAAATATCGCTTTGGCAAACGGCTATATTTTCGCCGCAATTTCCAACGAACGGGACACTTGGGGCACGGATGACGGCCTGTATAATCTCAACTTATTCTATGACTATCTGATTGCTAACTACCCTGTTTCAGAGAATGCTGCTCTTTGGGCAACCTCCGCCGGCGGCGTTTTGGCAAATCGTATGGTCAAGGAGCAGCCCGAAAAAGTCAGTTTTGTCTTGGGTACGTTTCCTGTTTATGATCTTCTCTCGGGCTTTGAACTCAGTTCTTGTAGGAAGGCGTGGGAGACTGATGACATAGCCACATTCAAGGCTCTTGTTGAGGGTAAAAATCCTGCCGGATTTCCGGAGATGCTAAAGGCTCACGATTACTATATTTCCCATGGAAGCGCAGATACTGCTGTTCCCGTTGAAGAAAACTCATTGAAGATGGCTAAAGATGTTGGAGACAATGTCCGACTTCAGGTCGTTGACGGCGGTGTCCACGGCACATTTGACTATGCTTTTTACGGCGATGTCATCTCTCGCGCCTTCGCAGAACACCCTGCTATTTTTGCCCAAGCTTAAAAAAACAACATTAAAAAGGATGATTATATGTTAAATGAAAAAATAATTTACACCGATCTTTGTGTTGTCGGTGGCGGTATGGCGGGAGTTTCTGCAGCAATTTCTGCCGCAAGATCGGGAATCAAGGTCGTACTGATACAGGAGCGTCCTGTTCTTGGAGGCAACGCTTCTTCTGAAAATCGAATGTGGATTTGCGGCGCTCGTGGAAAAAACAACCATGAAACAGGTATCGTGGAAGAGATACAGCTCGAAAACCTCTATAGAAACCCCACAAAGAATTTCTATATTTTTGATTCCATTCTTCTTGATTTCGCAAAGCGCGAGGAAAACCTCACTCTACTTCTTAACACAACGTGTATGGACGCAACCGTGGACGAGGGGGACTTTGATTACGGCAGAATCCGAAAAATACGCTCGGTTAAGGCTTACCAAATGACTACCCAGCTGTTCTACAGAGTGGAGGCAAAATATTTCGCTGACTGCTCGGGAGACAGTATTCTCGCCCCTCTCAGCGGAGCTGACTTTATGTATGGACGCGAGTCGGCAAAAGATTTCGGGGAAAACACACACGTTGCCGAAGCCGATAATATGGTAATGGGAATGAGTTGCCTGATACAGGGACGCCAAACAGAGCGGAATGTGAAATTTACTCCGAGTGAATTCGCAACGACTCCCTCTGACAGCGACGTTGAAAACAGACCTATGGATATTTACGATCCTAGCGAAAACTATTGGTACCTTGAGCTCGGAGGTACTGACGGAAGTATTGAAAAGGCAGAGGACACCAAGGAAAAGCTCAGATATCTCTCGCTTGGAGTATGGAACTATATTAAGAATAGCGGAAAATACGATGCTGATAAATGGGAGCTTGAGTTTCTCGGCTTTCTTCCTGCAAAACGAGAGTCGCGCCGTATGAAGGGAGAGTATATCGTCACGCAAAAGGACATCGTGTCAAATACGGTGTTTCCCGATACGGTAGCATACGGAGGCTGGCCGCTTGACGACCACTATCCTGCAGGATATTATCACAAAGGAATACCCAACACGGACATTCAAACACCCGCTCCATACTGTCTGCCCTACCGTTCTCTTTATTCGGCAAACGTAGATAATCTTTTCTTTGCAGGAAGAAACATAAGTATGACTCACGCGGCAATGAGCAGCATCAGGGTAATGGCTACCTGTTCGCTTCTCGGGCAGGCGGTTGGAAGTGCCGCAGCCGTTGCAACAAAGAACGGAATTGCGCCACACGGAGTTTATCTTAATCACCTGGATGAGCTTCAGAGATCGCTTATGGATCAGGATTGCTTTCTGCCATACCGCAAGCGCGAGATCTCTGAGCTTTGTAAAAATACACCTATAATAAACGGAAATGAAAGCCTTAAAAACGGAGAGGACCGTCCGAATCATACTTACGGGACCGATGCTTGCGGGGTGCGCGTTGCAAACGGAACAACACTTGAATACAAATTTGAAAAGCCCGAGAGGATAGAGTCGGTGCACGTCGTATTTGACAGCGATCTTGACCGACTGACTCTCAACGGACGCCATCCGGAGAGGATTACCGTTACACGTGCAAATGTTCTTCTTGACAGTCCTCAGATGTACGTGCCCAAAACCCTCGCAAAAAGCTTCAGGCTCACCGCACTTTCGGATGGTGAAGAGGTTGAGCTTCTTGCCGAGGAGAAGAATATCAAGCGTATGTATCACATAAGACCGAACAAATCTGTTTCCGCACTTCGCCTGACTGTTTTTGAAAACTGGGGAGACAGTGAAGAAACATCGGTATTCTCGTTTGACTTTTGTTGATCGATTAAAATGAAAAGAGGTAAAAAGTTATGATAACCTTAAAAATGAGAGAAAGCCGTGTTCTCAGAAAGATCAGAGAGGGCAAGGTAGCAACCTCGATAAAGCTCAACTGTGCCGATCCGAGAGTTGCGGAAATTGCCGCAATGTGCGGAATAGACTGTATATGGATCGATCTTGAGCACGTTCCTAACAATTTCAGCGTAATAGAGCAGACGGTTCACGCTGCCAAGATATATGATGCCGACGTTCTGACGCGCGTTGAAAGAGGAAGCTATAGCGATCTTATCCGCCCCTTTGAAGCAGACTCTACCGGAATTATGGTTCCTCACCTTATGAGTCTCGAGGAAGCTAAGAAGGTCGTTTATTATACTAAATTCCATCCGATCGGAAGACGTCCTATCGACGGAGGAAACGCAGACGGCAAATACTGTCTCGTCCCTGCTAATGAATATATGAGAACGGCAAACGAGGAGCGCTTTGTGGTGGTTCAAATAGAAGATCCCGAACCCCTCAAGGATCTTGAGGAGATCTGCGCATTGCCCGGAATCGATATGATATTCTTCGGACCTGCAGACTTTTCGCAGGGCGCAGGTATTCCCAATCAGTTTGATCATCCGTTGATCAAAGAAACAAAAAAGAAGATCGCCTATACTGCCCGTAAACACGGAAAAATGGCAGGCACCGTCGGTGGCATTGCTAATCAGGATGAGCTGATAGGTATGGGATATCAGTTTATCAATCTTGGCTCCGATGTCCGAGCTCTGGCGGAATACTTTAGCGAAAGAGTTGAGAAATGCTCCAATAAGACCTCGGTCGATCCTACAAAATAAAGTAAAAACATAGGAACGTTTCACCGATAAAGTGAGGCGTTCCTATTGCGTAAATATGGTAAAAAATAATATAATGATATTGATTTGGCGATAAACAATTTAAAATCTAACCATAAAATTTTTCATTCAGAAGCAGATTTTCAGTTTTCTTTGGCGTGGGAACTTCAAAAGATACTACCTAAAGCGAAAATTCGTCTTGAGTACTGACCGCCTTTTGACGATAATATGCACGTAGACATCTATGTTCTTGACGAGGGACACAGATATCCAATTGAATTGAAGTATAAAACAAAAGGAATTAACAAGCCGATTAACGGTGAGCATTACAATATAAAAAATCAATCGGCGCACGATATAGGCAGATATGATTTTTTATTCCTTATTCATAGCAATTCTCCTCTTCCCATAGAACTTATCGAGCACATTAAATTCCTCCACCTGTTTTGAGATATCGCTTACCAACAGGTGGATATAATTTTGTGTGATATCAAGGCTTGAATGTCCGAGGAGCTTTGAGAGGGCCACGACATTACCGCCGTTAAGGATCCATTGTTTTGCAAAGGTATGGCGGTATAGAAATGCAAATAACTCTGCCGATAATGTCTTATTGTTCCCTCTCTTAAATTCCTCTGTCGGCAGTATTCAAGATACTTGTTGCAGCCCTCTTCAAAGGTCAATTTCCCTACTGTCATTTTCAGCTTTTTCATTGTAAAATCCTCCGTTTTGATATAAAAACAAATTGGACACATCACTAAGGAAAACCCTAAAATGATGTGTCCAACTTTTTTATTTGTGATTTTGTAGGGGCGATGCCCCTCGGCGTTGCCGAGGGGGACGAACGCCCGCGGGCGACCTTCGTCCCTACGAATCGTTCAAAAAGCCTTGAAATCAAGGATTACTTGCAGCGCTCCTCAACCCCAAGCGCAACGTGTCATTTGGCATAGGGAGGTTGCCTATATTATCGCAACGGCACCCTTGTATTACCGCCCACAATTTCTATTTGTATTTCATGAGAGTATTTATCATTATCGTAATGCTTAAATTCCCTAAATGTATCAACAAGCTTTTTTGCATAGTCGCCAAATTTTCTTTCAATCACTTCCAAACCAACAATTTCAATGTGCACGGGTCTTCCCACCATATCAGTCAGACAATCCCACAACGCATCCAAGCTTCCGCCGTAATAATCGGGAAAATCCAGCGCCCTTTGAATGATGGGGTGCACCTCCATATAGTATGTAACGTTCGAAAAATCTATCGTATATAATTCTTTAAATTCGTACATATCCTTCTCCTTAATGTGTTATTTCATAAAAGGTTTGATAGTGATCATAACTCACAAAAATCAATCCATCATTTGAGTACAGTATTCTCTGGCGACTTCTAAAACCTCCGTCATAATTTATGTCCGCTTCATACCAAATGCGTCCACTTATCTGAGGCAATTTGCCATCTTTATTCTTATAGATATTTCCGCCTATCATGCTCATAGGCAATACATCGTCTAAGTTGCCTCTCCAACTTACCCACCCTGCGGTTTTAGCGGTTTCTTTAGTTACATAATAATTTGGCAATCTCCAATACTTTATTAAATGCACGTCTACACCATTTATGCCTTGGTTGGTAGCTGTTCCCGCTATTTTAATTCGCATAGGAACATATTCACATTGGCAGCGTTCGTGTGCATTTACTTCTGTTTTGTTTTTGAGCATCGAAATATCAATTATTTTTCCATGCTGTTGGGCGCAATACAAACAAGTAAATAAAGTTGATTTTGACATCCAATTCGCCCAATTTGTGCTACCGCCACACAATTCTTTGTCTTGAAGCAGATTGTTTATGATTGTATCAATTATATTTTTCTCGCTCATTTTTTCTCCTTTCATTATACTGTAAATTTACAAATAAATCAATCCATAATTGACTTAATAGCATTTTATCACATATTCCCTGTTTTGTCGTCAACCACGTTTGAATAACTTTTGCCCTCTTTGGAGAAATCTTTTGATAAAAACAAATCGGACACATCACTAAGGAAAACCCTTAAAATGATGTGTCCGACTTTTTTATTGTAATTTTGTAGGGGCGATGCCCCTCGGCGTTGCCGAGGGGGACGAACGCCCGCAGGCGACCTTCGTCCTCGCCTAAAGCGAGGACCTACGCCCCTACGAATCGTTCAAAAATCCTTGAAAATCAAGGATTACTTGTAGCTCTCCTCGACGGTACACTATTCGTCATTCCATCCCGCTTGAATGGCGTTTGCAATCTCATCATACCATAATTCTCTTCCTTTTTCAGCCATAATATATAAACGAGGTAAATTGATTTCCAACTTGACCCCAATTTTCGAAAAAGCCCGGGCTTTCATCTATTCTATTGACAGCTCCCCAAAACGTGTGCTATAATAAAGAATGGTTTTTAAACGATAAAAAAGGGCTCGTGTGTCGGGAAAGACCTCACAGCTTTTGTCCTCCGACACCACCTTTCGACTATAGGGCTTCACGCCCTGCTTGCCTTTGCGGCGGGCTTATTACGCGAAACAGCCCAACGGGCGAGCTCAGCTACAGCGGCCAGTACAAGGCGTTTCGCCACATCGCACCCTACGTGACCTCTGCATCCGATATATACAGCGTTTCGGTAACCGACCGCTTTGGCCAATGCATCGGTAAATACCCTCAATTTGCGCACCCCATAGAGGGCTTTGTCATCGACAATCACGACGGCAAAAAGATTGCCGTGCTGATCAACCCGAACGACGCGCCGCTGCAGTCTCAAATCACATTGAACGGCAAGCTTTGGTACGTGGAAATGCGCGCAGACAGCATTGCGACCTTGATCGCAGAAGAGTGAATTTAATAAGGGGGTAAAAAATGTTAAAAAGAATTATCTCATTGATTTTGGTTGTGCTGATGCTTGTTCCTTTTGCGGCATCATGCAACAAAAATAGAGAGGAAGGCTCTATGAGTACTTTTGACGAAAATAACGTTGTTCTTTCGTTTGGAGCGATTTCAGATGTACATATTACAGGAAGAAATTCTGATTCGGAGAACAAATTCCGTGCGGCTGTTGCTCAGCTGAGAGCTCAGGCGGCAAAGCACGATATTGATGGACTTGATGCGATAGCGATAGCGGGAGATATGACTCAAAATGGCACCGAGACGGAGGTGAACGATTTTGCTGCCATAGTTAACAATATGGGCGTAAAAAACCTTATGCTGACCCCCGGTAATCACGATATCCGCAACAATACAGGAAAGCTGTCCGGATATATTTCGACTTTGGGAGAAGCACATACTCAAAATGACGTTGACAGATCCATGCTCTCAAAAGGGGCTCGGCATTGCGTTGTGAACGGCGCGCATTTTATATTTATCGAGCCCGTGTCATATTCCAACGACTGTCCTTACGATGCGTCTGTAAGGAGGTGGCTTGACGAGACGCTTGCCAAAATAACGGCTGAAGATCCGAGCGCCTACGTCTTTTTGTTCACTCACCCCATGCCCTACGACACCTGCTACGGAAGCACGCTTTCCGGCGGTTGCTGGTATACTACGCATCTTACAAGCACGCTTGCAAAATATCCGCAGGTTATGACGTTTGGCGGCCATCTTCATTTTCCTATAAACGACGAGAGAAGCATAATGCAGACCGAGTTTACCTCGGTGGGATGCGGCTCCGTGCGTTATCTCGCTATTGAGAGAGGATACAGCAACATGGCAAGCGCCACCGTTCCAAAGGATGCGTACAGCGTGTCCTCAGGACTTCTTGTTCAAATGGATGCAAACGGAAACGTCCGCATAACGAGAATGGATTTTTCCAATAACACGACCTTTAAGTCGCCGTGGGAGCTTTCTGCGCCCACCGCGGACAATTCGCATCTTGCGAAATATACGAAGGGCAGAGATAAGACAAATCAAAGTCCTGTTCTTGAAGGTACGCCCGAGTTTTCCGCCGCCGTGGTTTCCGAGACGGGTGTAATAACCGAAGCAAAGCTGAGGGTTCCTGCCGCGAGCGACGATGACCTTGTTCATCATTACAGAGTAGTTGTCAAAAATATAAACACGGGGCATAGTAATACTTTTAACTTCCTTTCCGACTTTTACCGTCACGCAAAGCCCTCGGATATGGCAAAGGAGCTCGTATTCCCGCTGGATATAACCGAGGAGGGACGCTACAACATAGAGGTCGTTGCGGTTGATTCTTGGGGCGCGGAGAGTGAAAAAATATCCTGCGACGCGACGGTAGGTGACGGCGAACACGAGCTGTCGTCGGTATTGCCGAGCGTATATACCGATTTCGAGTTTGCTGACGGGGTAATATCAGACACTAATAATAAATTTACGGTGGATATGAGTGGCGCATCTATTGTGAATACGTCGGTAACCTTTGGCGGAGTCACGAAGACCGTAAGCGCGTTCAGAGTGCGCGCAAAGGGCCAGCACGCTACCTTGAGGTTTAAGGATTACAACGCATCGACTATCACGAATTTCTACAATAGTACAACCGGATTTACGGTTGAGGCGCTATATGTAAATTACGCGCCCTCGGGTAAGCAGGGAATAGTGTGCGGAACGCAGAAGGCGGGCTGGGGACTTGCAGAGTCTGGAGGAAATCCGTATTTCTATACATACATAGACTCGGGTGATATAAATGCGAGCAGCAGTACGGCTGTTTCCAAAACAGAGCTTAATCACGTCGCATGTACCGTGCTTTATAACGCTTCTGTTAATAAGACCTATACGGCAATGTACGTGAACGGTGAGCTTGTAGCAAGTGGAGTTCAAGACGGTAAGCTTAAAGTGTCGAAAAATGCAGATATAGCTACTGCGTTCTGCTTTGGCGCGGATATTGCAAACAGCGGAAAGGGAGACGATTTTCAGACCACCAACTTTGCGCTTGTTGACGTAAAAATATACGCAGATGCTTTAAATTACAAGCAGGTTGAGACCGCGTATAATAATGCTCTTTCCGACTTCAAAGGATAAGCGTGAATAAAAAACGCAACACGCGTTACCCGCGTTATATGAATTGAAAAATATAATAACATAAAGCCAAAGAGCGACCATAAGGTCGCTCTTTTGCTTTGCTTATGAAGATTTATTTTACTGCATAATGTAGTAAAGTCTGTATCCTATACCCGGTACCTAAATGAATATAGTTCTGGGTAATATCAAGGCTACTATGACCTAATAGCTTCGAGAGGGACACAACGTTGCCGCCGTTTAGAATCCACTGCTTGGCGAAGGTACGGCGGTATAGAAATGCAAATAACTCTGCCGATAATGCCTTATTGTTCCATCTCGTAAATTCCTCTGCCTGCAATATTCTAGATACTTGTTGCAGCCTTCCTCAAAGGTCAATTTCCCTACTGTCATTTTCAGCTTTTTCATTATAAAATCCTCCCGCTGTTATATAAAAACAAATTGGACACATCACTAAGGAAAACCCATAAAATGATGTGTCCAACTTTTTATTTTTGATGATTT
>JAZRCL010000044.1:0-35314 GCA_045659745.1 Eubacteriales bacterium | reverse complement strand
AGATCTATATCATACTCATAATCTTCTCTTGCGATATATGCACTTGTTATGGGGGCTTGATATATACTTGACTGATTGTCGTTATTTGATTGATCACATGAAACCAACAATAAAACTATAATAGTGGATATTACTAAAGATTGTATTCGTTTCATCTAAATTACCTCCACTTATATCTGTTTGATGCTATACAGCTTTCACAGCTGGTGCAAAAATATTGCGAATAATTTGTCAACGGGTTTATTTCACCATAGAAATATCGCCCCTTCATCATAATGCAGCTTTCCGCCGAAGGGTCCACCTCGTGGTGATATTGAACTCCATATAAATGTGCTATTTCATGAGCTATAACTAATATGAAATGCCTTGGATCAACATCTATTTTCTGGTTTATTATTATTGTGGGATGGGAATAACTCGAAAGACCGGCCAAAGCATTATAACTGTGTGTACAATGTAAAGAATCGTAAAAGCAGAAAATATATCCCGTAAATGATATTCTAATTGTATTCTCAGGAATGTTCGTAATTAAATTATTCCTAAGTCTTATAGCACTATCACAATGACTCTCTTTTTCGAAGCCACCCACATTATTGTTGTCTAAAGGTGAAGCTTCATCGTCCAAATTGCATTCTGCTTCAGTAATACAAACGCAATGTCCATTCGCATCTTTATTAGGACACGCATCCGCATCCGAGGTATATAGCAGGACCCTTGTCTGAGTGTTTTTAAATTCTATGCCGTACAATTGCAAATATGCATTTTTAATTATAGGGAAAACTTGATTTAGAATAATGTTGGATAAGCGCTCTTCCGCCATAGCAAATGTTTCAGTTGATGTACGATGTATTTCTACAAATTCATGGTCAAAGCTAAATTCAATATATGTATAATTTTCTCCTATCCACCACTCGTCCCTGCGATCAGAATCATTTGTGTATGTTTTCTGTTGAATAGTTATGCCATCTGCATAAGCATCTGTGGAAGAATTCCCCACCGAGAGACACAAATTCGTTCCTTCGTGGGACATTGCCTGTATTTTATGCATACCATTAGGCAACTCTGTAAATTTCCAAAGTTGATGTGAAGATAACGGATCTAACCATTCTGATGAAAACACGCTAGATCCACTAGAGGAATCAATAGCAGCGGTCAAATATAGGTTAGTATCTTTATTTTTTATTTTATAATATCCGTTAGCATTATATATAAGTTCCCACAGCTGATCTTCCTCTTGAGAAAAAGCGTTCTGCACAATAAAACTGATGCCAGACATGTGAGGTTGAATATACTTTTTTGTTTCTTTATTTTTTAATAAATAATAATTGCCAGCAATAAATTTATAGACATCTATATTGAACAAGACCTCTGCTCCCGTGGTCTTATGGGTAGCCTTTATAGTTGCGTATCCAGCATTAAGACCACTAACGACTCCTTGACTGTTTATAGAGGCGTTTAACGCCCCGGATATAACGTCATACTCGAAATCGTACTTTCGTGAAATGAAATTCGCTCCGCTCAGGTCGGATATTGAAAGATTTGCAGACGAGCCCTTGGATATAACCACGTCTGTGATATTCAAATTGCTCGCGGTGACATCTTTATACAGATTTTCTCTTACAATTCTCCACTTATAGCCGTTATCTGTCGTGGTTCCCAAGCATGTGCCAAGGCTCGTTCCATTAAAATACAAATAGAAATTCGCCGCTTTATTTTTTATAGTAAGTAACGTGGGCTCCAAAAGCAGATTTGGCTCTGAAATTATCCATATACAATTATCAGTTAAAGTGCCCTCTTTTACCACAAGGGATATGCTACCTGTACTTGAGCATGACAGACAGTATCCTAATCTGCTATACGGCTGTATTACGTACTGATTATTGCCAAGATTTGTTATCTGCCATTTTACATTATCGCCAAGATCCCATGAAAATCCCTTTTCAAGCTCTCTTGTTCTCGACAATAAACCGCCAAAGCCGACGTTGTTTATGTAATACGTTCCTGTTTCAAAATATGCCGCGCCGCTGTCGGGTGTGAGCATAACTCCGTTTTCATATAAATACCACTCTTGGTGATTGAAACCGCAGTGCGTGCAGGTATAGCTGTCAACAGGAATGCAGCATAAATTACCTCCAGTAATTACCCATTCCTCATTCATATAATGCCCGACGTCCGTGACAGCAAGCGCAAGACTCATATCTCCGCGGAGAACGATATAAAACGTCCATCCCGTTGTAGGAACAAACAACCATTCTTGTCTCTCTGGAATGTTGTCGCTGCTCCAAATCACGCCTCCGGTATCATTAACGGTAAGATATAGTGAAGAATTTGCCGTGCTTCTTATCTTATATCCACCCGTGTCTTCGTTTTTGACCAACGTAAAGTTTACGTTGCTTCCGGTAGTCTGTGCAGTGGAATTTGGTACCGCTCCATAGTCTATATATCTGCCATTGTCAGCATTCTTAAAGCTTAGGCTATCGCCCGTATTAAATTCGTTTGCAAACGCATATCCATACTTAATCGTTATATATGGCCCCGCTCCGTTTGTGTTTTCAGATGAGCATATAGGATAATAAGAGTAATTATTGTCGTCCTCATTTAGCTTCACTACAAAAACCGTGTCATCCAGAAATTCAGAGGTCTCTTGAAAATCACCCGTCCAATTAAAGGATATTGCCGTTTGAGATGGAAACATAAACGTGCTGGTTGAATACACCACATAAGAGTCAAGATAATCGTTATAAGTCATATCGTCTGCCGACACCACAGGGTTTCGCATCTCCAGATTGATCTGAGTTTCATTAAACTGCGCAAATGCCAATGTAAGATTAAGCGTTGTTTTTTGTATCGGCATGCTCTCATGTATTACGGGAAGGCTTGAAAAGGATATTGCGACGATATTTCCATAACTAATATCCAAATATTGCTCGTCGCTATGGTCCGTCGTGTCGCCTTCTTTGAAATACGTATCTTGTACGTTTGACCGGTATTCCTTGGTCGTCACCGAGGGGTCAAGCATTATAGGATAAACTCTGTCAGACGAGTTCATCCACTCGCTATCGGGAGTATATGTAATTATACATTGCTCCCCCTGAACGGAGAGCGTGACCTGTATATCATTGAGCACAGCATACGCCGCATCTATCATATAAGGTATGCTTATATGATACTGCATCTCTCCGTTTTTGTCAAGAAAATCTATGCTGTTGTCGGAATTCAGTACAGGTATCAAGCCCGTGCAGTCAACCGACATCGAAAAGGACTCTATATCCGTTTTTCTTTCAATAAAAATGTCCTCTTCTATTTTATTGCGATATGCGGTATAGCGTACCGATATTCCCTCATCTTCTCCAAAAAGAGAATCATATCTTACAGTGTTTGATACCTTGGGTAGCGCAAATGCGCTTTCATCGTTTATATTTATTTTTTCAAAGCCTTCATTATCTTCCTCGCTCTTCATTGTCCCGAGCACGCTAATCGTCGCTGAGGACGATATCCCAAGTGTTGCCTGCTCGGTGTTGGGTGATAGCGAGTAAGTGCTCATCCCGCTAGATGTTTGAAGCACTTTGTTTGCGGTAAGCGTCCACGAAAGTATGCTATCCCCGCTTTGCATGGAGATCAGCTTGCCGTTACTTGACGTACCATTGGTGTTGCCCTGAATGCCCGCGATGCTCGCGTCGCTCGGTGTCTGTACGGGTGCTGTGTGAAAGCTTATCTTATAATCTCCGTTTTGCGCCTCATATGCACCGCTTGCCTTATTAGCGGAAAGACTGTTGTCAATGTCTGTCCATTCTCCGTTATCATCCCGGTAATGCACCGCCTCGGCATACGTGACCGCAACGAACGTTCCGTCAGAGCATAAATAGTGCTTTTCAAATTCTCCGCGTTTCGTCGTATCCTCGGCGAGTATATACACATCTTTCTCCGTATCGTCAAGCTCGGTTTCGGTTGCGTTTTCATATGTTGGTTGGGTAATTGTTTCTTCTATGGTCTCATTTTCTGTAGCTTCAAGCGTTTGTGCCAACGCAGCTATTGGAAAGCTTGCAATAAGCATTACTGCCGCAAGCAAAAATGCCAAGCATCTTAAAAATTTGTATTTTTTCATATAAAAATTCCTTTCAGAGTATTATATTGCTTCAATTAGCATATAGCAAGCTATATGCTAACACTCCAAAAGATCAGAGGGGTGC
Source organism: Eubacteriales bacterium (assembly GCA_045659745.1). Classification (GTDB taxonomy): domain Bacteria; phylum Bacillota; class Clostridia; order Oscillospirales; family CAG-272; genus SVTX01. The sequence goes on along the minus strand of JAZRCL010000044.1, from coordinate 31,124 downwards.
TTCTGTGTGTTGTTTTTTGGTTTGCGTTGATCATAACATCCCTCCTTTGAAATCTAAAAAATACAAAAAACGCATAGGTATGGCAGCCCCGCCAACCTATGCGTAAATTACCTTTTGTCAATAAACTCGGCAACTGCTGTTGTCGGGCGATATTGCTTATAATTTATTTTACCATATTTTTACTTAAATTTTGTGAATTAGCTGTTAATTTACAGATTATTGCTCCTAAGTCCCTTGGGGTAGTGGTTTTTGGCTCTGCCGCCGCTGACCTTAACTCCGCCGAGGGCGCATCCGTCAACCATAAGCGCGGCATAGCCGTCGGATACGTCAGGCAGGTCGGAAATATCTATTTCCATACCTTTTATATATTCCGCGACGCGCGTGTCTGTCGAGGTAAGCTCAATTTTGTTCTTAAAGTCGCAGCCGTATGCCGAGAAAAGCTGATGATGCGGCACAAGTCTGCCCTTTGCCACCTCGCCCACGCAAACGCCCCTCATAAGCACATTATATTCGGGAATCGGACAGTCGGGGCAAAGGCGAACCATACCGCTCTTATAGGTCAGTTGCTTATTCGGCATTTTTATCAGGTGAGCTTTGAGAAATTCACCCCCAACCTTCAACGCATCTCTCTCCTCTGCGCCCTCGCGATTAGGCTTTATGGGCTGTTTTTTATTGTTCTTTGCAGAGTTAGCAACCGCCTTTGGCGGCTGGGACGGAGAGAGCTTTCTCATAAGAGCGATAAACTGCCCCTCCCCTCTGCACACGTGGGGGTAAAATCTGCGGCAGTGCGAAAGGTCTGTCTGCGCGCCATCGAAATTTATTCCGTCGGCGGTAATATTTCGTATATTTTCCTTGACGGGAACAAGCTCAAAATTCTTATGCTCGCACAGAAACGTGTCCACGAGCATTTCGTTTTCCTCAAGCGAATACGTGCAGGTGGAATAAAGCAGAAGTCCGCCCACCGCAACACATTTTTCGATACTGTCAATTATGCTTTTCTGTCTTTCGGCGCACATTCTGACATTTTCAATACTCCACTCGGATATTGCGAGGTCATTCTTACGGAACATTCCCTCGCCCGAGCAGGGCGCGTCGCACACCACGAGGTCAAAATATTCAAAATACGTGTTGCAAAGCTCTCGCGCATCAAAATTCAACACCACGGACGAGCGGCAGCCCATTCTTTCAAGGTTGCCTTGCAAAATCGTGGCGCGCTTTGAGACGTACTCATTCGACACCACAAGCCCGTCATCGCCCGCAAAAGATGCAAGCTGCGAGGACTTCCCGCCCGGCGCGGCGCAGGTGTCGAGAATTTTCCACCCTTTTTCTATATCCACCGCGCACACAGACGACATCGCCCCCGGGTCCTGCATATATATCATACCCGAATGGTGCGCCGCGGTGTTGCCCGGCTTTTCCTCGTTTGTGTAATATCCGTCGGGAACGTGGGGTATTTTCTGCGCGTCAAGGGTGTTTATTTTCTCAAAATCCTCGACCGAGATTTTTATTGTATTGACTCTGAACGAGCGCGCGGGCTCACCGCATTCAAGCTCGTTGAAAAAAGCTTGCGCCTCGTCGCCGAGTATATTTTTCATTCTTTCCTTAAATTCTATCGGAAGCATAAGCCCTCTCAATTCTCGCTTATTTTATATATGCAGTCAAGCATCCCAGAAGCTGTGCCCGCGACAAGTTCCGCTCCGTGCGACAAGAGAAATTCTCGAGTCTTAAAGCCCCAGCTTACGCTGACGCAAGGAATTTCAGCATTCTTCGCGGTCTGTATATCCACCTCGGAGTCGCCGACGTATATCATTTTGTCCGCGCAAAGCTCACCTTTCACAAAGAACAAAGCCGTGGGATCGGGCTTGACGGGAAAGCTCTCTGACTGTCCGAGCACGATATCAAAAATCCCCGAAAAATATTTTTCGCACAAAGGAATTGTCGCAGTATGCGCCTTGTTAGTCAGCACACCGAGAACATAGCCGCGGTCTTTAAGCTCGTGAAGTGCTTCGGGTATATTCTCATACGGGCAGGTGTGGTCTGTGCTATGCCCGTTATAATATTTTTTGAAGCATTCCAGCGCCGAGTCAAAGACCTCGCGGGAAACTCCGCTCGGCAGCGAGCGCTCTATAAGCTTTGGCATACCGTTGCCTACAAACGAGCGCACCTCGTCTATTGTCCTTTCGGGAAATCCGAATTCTCTCATAGCAAAATTGACGGACAGATACAAGTCCTCAAGAGTGTCAAGTATGGTGCCGTCAAGGTCAAAAATAATCGCAGTTTTCATTAAAATCATCCTTTTGACGTATTATCATAATTTTAACCTATTTGTATCGGTTTGTCAATACAAATTAAAAGCTCGGCGCGCAACAGAATTGCGCGCCGAGTGTTAATTTATAAAATCAATATAACCATCAGTATTGCTGCGAGCAGCATCCATACACCCGCGGATATAACCACCGCATACCAATACTTGCTCTTCTTTCTGACGTTTGCAAATATAAGTCCTAAAGCCAAAAACGGCAAAGGAAGAATGAATCCAATAAACACATACGGCATCCAGAAGAATATCATAGGCATTTCCGAATTGTTGTCGTCGGTCTCGAAATTAGTTATTGTCTCTCTGCTTCTGAGTCTCAAGATCGACGCTCCAACCACCTCACTCATTTCCTCGTCGAGCTTCATAAGCTCGACCTCTCCCGAGCGGAAGGAAAAATATCCGTCCGCGTCAAAATGCGTATTGTCAAGCGAGTCAAAATGCACGTAATAATATTCGCCCTCTATATCAAAGATATATCCCTCATCACACCAGAATACGTCTCGGGAATCTCCAAATTGCACGTAATATCTCTCCACATATCTTAGTTCGCGTACGTCAAAGGTATATATTTGCTCGCCGCGTATGTATGCCTCCCTGAGCTCCTCCGCAAACGTGGCGTCTATTTTTGAGTAGTAAAGATTGCTTTCACGCGCAATATTGTATATTCTTTCCGTTCCGTCTGCAAAACCCTTGAGCATCTGCTCGCCTACCTCGGTAACGTATACGTCAGTTCCCATAGCACTTGTGATCCAAACTATCTCGCCGTCTCTGGCATACGAGCGCACGGACGCCGTTCCGCTGTAATTATTTCCGCTTCCTAATTTTACTGAATTTGCAAAATAATATACGTTCCATGGATTAAGCTCGGCATCAATATCCATTTCATATCTGTAATATACCGTACCCGTGCTTGCGGTCAATTTTTCCCCATCCTCCGAAAGAGTCCATTCTATCGGGGCTTCGTGTGTCGCTGTTGTCCCAAATGCCGCCGCAGACGCAAACACCGTAAAACTTGACGCAATAATCACGGAAAACATAATAACGCAAAGCAGTTTTTTCATAAATTTATTTTTTGCAAAAATATTTTTCATAAAAACACCCCCTTACGCAAGATTGAGTCTTCGGCGTATGCAGTTCATCGTGATGCTCCAGAACGTCATAGCAAACGTCACAATTATAGCGCAAACTATAAGCATTATAAGGAATAATACAGCGCAGCCCTGCCACAAGGTCGAATTTTCCAAAAGACGCGTAAATCCAATGGACAAAAAGGATATATTAAACAGGAACAACCATTCGGCAACAGTTAAAAATATTGTGTTCGAGCCCATATAAAGACCTATTCCCACAAGCATCTTTCGTCTTCTTGCAATTACCGAGCCTACCGTGATGCTGAGAAAAACAAGCGACGTCTGAAGGAACGCGACACAAAGCATTGCAAATATAAATCCTGCGATGTAAGCAATAGTCCAGCCGCCAACAGCCTCCCATATATCTCCCATAATACGCCCGAACGCCCGATATCCTTCAAGCGTGATAAGTCCCTTCTCGGGTGTGGGCGCGATAAGAAGAAAGATAAACAGTCCAAGTATCATCAATCCTATCTGTGCCGCCGCCCAAAACATCGCGTTGATGGTCTTTGAGAGAAGGTGCGTTCTGCGGTTTACGGGTAAGGTAAAGGTCAAATAGCCCTCGTCGGAGAAGAAGTTTTTGTAATAGCGAATGAATATCAGTATCTCTGTCACAATAAAGGATGCAAACACCACAAAAATACTCATTAATATCCCACAATACGAGAACACACTTGTAATTGTCAGCATAAGTGCTTCCATGTCGGACAGCTCATCCGAAGCACGATAGAATATTTGCGCAAATCCGCGCACGCAAAGCGCGCCGATTATCTCTGCCGCAACAACGACTATCGCCATTATCCACCAGACTCTCCAGATGGATTTTATATCATATTTTAAGAGTTTACGGAGCATCTGAACACCTCCCTGAATAAATCGTCAAGCGACTTGCCGCGCTCTGCGCGCACCTCGTCCGCATTGCCCGACAGAATTATCTCACCGCCGACGCTCATAAATGCAAATTCGTCAAGCACAGGCTCTATATCGTATATAAGATGCGTTGTTATAACAATCGTCGCTTCGGGGTTGTAGTTTCCGATTATCGTTTGAAGAATATAGTCTCTCGCCGCAGGGTCAACTCCCGCGATAGGCTCGTCAAGCAGATAAAGTCTTGCTCTGCGCGACATCACGATAACAAGCTGCACCTTTTCCTTTGTTCCCTTTGAAAGCGTGCGGAGTTTTGAATCTATGCTTATTCCAAGGTCGGAAAGCATTTTCTTTGCAAGCTCGCTGTCAAAATCCTCGTAAAATTCCGAAAAATATTCTATCAGCTCCGAAACCTTCATTCCGCCGTCAAAATAGGTTCTTTCGGGAAGATATGAAACCAAGGCACAGGTCTCCTCGCTCTGAGGTATGCCGCAGATGCAAATCTCTCCCGAATCGGGAACGAGTATTCCGCAGACAAGCTTTATTAGTGTTGACTTTCCGCATCCGTTAGGGCCGAGAAGTCCCACTATCTTACCTGCGGGCAGAGTAAGATTGAAGTTATCTAAAACCTTGTGCCTGCCACCCTTATAGCTTTTGCACAGGTTCGTACAGATCAAAACAGGTGTATTCATAATTCTTCCTCCTCCTTTATATAACTTATAAGCTCCTCAGTGGAGAGTCCAAGCTGCTTTGCCTCGTATATCAGATTTCTGACCGCTCTTTTGCGAGCCTTCTCTTTTGCCGCGTCAAGAGCCGTCTGGTTTGAGGTGACAAACCTCCCCACCGTGCCTCTGGAGCAGAGCAGCCCCTCCTCCTCAAGCACTGTAAGCGCCTTTTGCATAGTGTTTGGGTTCACCGCCGCCTCGTAAGCAAGCTGTCTTACGGTGGGTATCTGCTGATCGGGCAAATACTTTCCGCTCAGTATCTCATTTCGCAAGCGATCGGCTATCTGCAAAAACACCGCTTCGCGTCGGTTAAATATCCACGCCATGTATGATCTCTCCTTTCTTGTATTATCTCCTTAATACAAGGATAGCATATCGCAAGCAAAATGTCAATATGTTTTCACAAAAAAAGGAACAAAGACCGCCTTTACAGGTATCCTTGTTCCTTTTCAAAATCCGCCAAGCTTGCGCTCGCGGAGATATTCAATTGCCGCGTCAAGCACTCTCTTGTCGTTATCATGCGTAAGCGCTTCTCTTGCTTCCTCTATCGGCACCCATTCAACCTCTGCTATCTCACCCTCACGAGCCTCGATCTCGGCCTGCTTTGTGAACGCCAGAAAATAAATAACTTCTTTTGTGGAGTTGGGACGGGGTTTATAGTTAACAGACTCGCGAAAGCTCTCACTGATATGTATTCTCACCGAGGTCTCCTCACGGACCTCGCGCTCTGCCGTCATCTTCTCGGTCTCGCCCTTCTCAACGTGTCCCTTGGGGAACGAGCGATGTCCGCCGCCTGTATGACGTATCATAAGTATGTACGTGTTTTTTCTGCCGTCTTCCTGCTTCTGATTTCGCAGTACCAACGCGCCACAGGATTTTTCACGGAGCATGTTGTCACCCGTCCTTTCATAGAATCCCTCGTTGGGGGAGCAGGTCCCCCAACGAGAATTTAGACTCACATCAGTCTCTCTCTACCTCTTCCATTACGAAAGCTTCGAGTATATCAGAGATCTTGATATCGTTGAACTTGTCAAGTCCGATACCGCACTCATATCCCTGCGCGACTTCCTTGACGTCGTCCTTAAATCTCTTGAGCGAGGAAATCTTGTCCTCGAAAATTACTATACCGTCACGAACGACTCTTATCTGCGCCGCTCTGGTTATCTTACCGTCAAGCACGTAAGAGCCCGCAATAGTTCCAACACCGGGAACACGGATAGTCTGACGTACCTCTGCGTGACCGAGAAGGTTCTCGCGGAACGTAGGAGCAAGCATACCCTTCATAGCCGCCTCGATCTCCTCGATGCACTGGTAGATTACTCGGTAGGTTCTTATATCAACGTTCTGTCTTTCTGCAGAGTCAATAGCTGCCTTGTCGGGACGGACGTTAAAGCCTACGATAATTGCATTGGAAGCCGCCGCGAACATTACGTCGCCCTCGGTGATTCCACCGACCGCAGAGTGAATAACTCTGACCTTGACCTCGTCGTTTGAAAGCTTAACGAGAGATGCCTTAACCGCCTCGGCAGAGCCACCAACGTCAGCCTTGAGTATGATGTTAAGCTCCTTGACGCCATCGGATATCTGCGCGAACAGGTCGTTGAGGTTTGCTCTCGCATTTGCCTTGAAGACCTCTTCCTTTGCCTGATTCTTTCTCTTGTCTGCAAGCTCTCTTGCCATTCTCTCGTCAGCAACCGCTGCGAACTCATCACCCGCAAGCGGAACCTCGGAAAGACCTATAATCTCAACGGGAACGGAAGGACCTGCAGTCTTCTGCGCCTTACCGTTATGGTCTGTCATAGCTCTTACACGTCCAACTGCTGTGCCCGCGATAACTATGTCTCCGTTGTGGAGAGTACCGTTCTGTACAAGCACGGTTGCAACAGGGCCGCGGCCACGGTCGAGCTTTGCCTCGATAACAAGACCCTTTGCGCGTCTGTTGGGGTTAGCCTTAAGCTCCTTAACCTCTGCTACGAGCAGTACGTTTTCAAGAAGCTCCTCTATACCGTCGCCGCGAAGCGCAGATACGGGAACGCATATAACGTCTCCGCCCCACTCCTCGGGAACGAGGTCGTATTTTGTAAGCTCCTGCTTTACCGCGTCGGGATTAGCAGTAGGCTTATCCATCTTGTTTATTGCTACGACAATGTCAATTCCCGCAGCCTTTGCGTGGTTTATAGCCTCAACTGTCTGGGGCATGATACCGTCATCTGCCGCAACAACGAGAATTGCAATATCCGTGGACTGTGCGCCTCTCGCTCTCATCGCGGTAAACGCCTCGTGTCCGGGGGTGTCAAGGAAGGTGATGTCCTGTCCCTGCGCCTTAACTCTGTAAGCACCGATATGCTGTGTAATACCGCCTGCCTCACCGGATGTGACGCTTGTGTGTCTTATCGCGTCGAGAAGCGATGTCTTACCGTGGTCAACGTGACCCATTACACATACGACGGGCGCTCTGGGTACGAGCTGCTCATCGGAGTCCTCGGTTTCGTCAAAGAGCTTTTCTTCTATTGTCACAACCACTTCCTTGGAAACTATCGCGCCAAGTTCGTCGGCAACTATCGCCGCGGTGTCGTAGTCTATGGTCTGGTTTGCGGTAGTCATCATACCAAGCATAAACAGTCTCTTTATAAGATCACCAACGGTTATCTTGAGCATAGCCGCAAGGTCGCTGACCATGATCTCATCAGGAATCTGAATATTGAGCACCTGCTTTACAGGGGGCTGCTTCTGCGCAGGCTTCTGACCCTTGCCGCCCTTGCCCTTCTGCTTGAAGGAGCTTTCCTGTCTTGTCTGATTCTGCTGCTTTTTAAGCTTCTGGTTGTTCGTGCCGCGAAGGTCGCGCTCGTCCTCCTGTACGAAGGTATCAAGCTTTTCGTCGTACTTGGAAAGGTCAACCGACGAGCCTCGAATGTCCACAGTCTTTGCCGCGCCCTTCTTGGAGATGCTCTCTCCCTTCTGGCTCTGCGCTCTTGTGATTATCTGAGGCTGGAACTTTTCCTTGGGAGCGGACGGAATATAATCGTCCTTGTCCATGCCGGGTCTGCCGCCAAAGCCCTGCTGAGGTCTCTGAGGTTTGCGGTCGTCACGCTTCTTCTGATCAGGTCTGCTCTGAGAGAAGTCGGGCGCTTTGGAAAATCTGTCATTCTGCTGGGGCTTTTGGAAACGGTCGCCCTGCTGCGCACCCTGAGGCCTCTGAGGTCTGTCGCCCTGATATGCAGGTCTGTCGCCCTGAGGTCTCTGGGGTCTGTCTCCCTGAGGCGCGGGCTTTCTGTCGCCCTGAGGCTTATCTGCACGCATCTGAGCCTTCTGCTGTGCTGCTCTCTCAATAGCCGCTGCGCGAGCGATTGCCTCTGCTCTATCTATCTTGTTAACCGCAGGCTTTATGGGCTGAGTCTTGGGCTCAACCTTAGGCTCAGTCTTAACCTCGGGCTTAACCTCGGGCTTAACTTCGGGCTTAGCTTCCACCTTGGGTTCAACCACAGGCTCAACCTTAACCTCCGCCTTAACCTCTGCCTTGGTCTCTTTCTTTTCTTCTTTCTTTTCGGTCTTTGTAGATACCGCAGGCTTATTCTCGGACACCTTAGTCTCCGCCTTCTTTGCCTCGGTCTTGGCCTCTGCCTTGACCTCGACTTTAACCTCGGGCTGAACCTTGGGTTCAACCACAGGCGCCGCCTTTGATTCTTCCTTTACGAGCTTTGAGGGGATATAGGTAACACCGTCGATATAATCGTCAATACACTCAACCTGATACTTGGACGTAAGCGCGTCGAAAAGAATGTCGAATTCACGGGGCTCAAGCGTCTTCTGCGCCTTGAGCTCTATGCCCTTTTCCGACATTATATCAACGATCTCCTTGCTCTTAAGCTCAAGATCCTTTGCAAGTTGATTAGCCTTAAATTGCGGTTTTGCCATAAATTATTCTCTGCCTTTCATTCGTGATTGTTGCGTTGCTCTGTTTTTGAAATTTTACCGTTTGATTTTTTACTCGCCGTCGTGCGAGAGCTTTCCCTCAACCGCACGGCAAAAATTTTCTCCCATTACAGCCACAGCCGCAACGGCACTCTTGCCTACCGCTCTGCCGAGTGTTTCGCAGTCGCAGATAAGCCTTACGTGTTTCACCTTATAAAAATTACATTTGTCAGTTATTTTTTTGTGAGTGTTCTCGGACGTGTCCGACGCTTCAAGAACGATTATATTCGGATATCCCTCTCCCCTGCGGCGAAGCTCTTCGCATATCATAGGCACTCCTATTATTGTTGCCCCTGCCGAGCGACAGATACCTATCATTCCCAGAAGATTTTTCTCATTCTTTTCCATCCCAAACCACTCCGATTTTTTATTCTCCGAATTCTTCCGCGAGCGCATTTTCCATAGCGTCATAAACCTCTTCGGGAATATCACACTCAAGCGCGCGGTCTATTCTGCGGCTTTTGCGCGCGCGCTTAAGGCAAGCTGCCTTGGGACATATATACGCGCCTCTGCCGGATTTCTTTCCCGTAAAGTCAAGAGTTATTTCTCCCTCGGGAGTTCTCAGCACGCGAAGCATTTCCTTCTTCGGCTTGTGCTCGTTGCAGCCAAGGCACTGACGTACGGGTATCTTTCTTACCTTCTGCTCCATATTACACCTGCTATCAGATAATAGTCTTCTTTTCGTAGCCCTCTGCCGTGATGTCTATCTTAAGACCTGTAAGTCTTGCAGCAAGACGAACGTTCTGTCCCTCCTTGCCAATAGCAAGAGAGAGCTGATCTGCAGGAACTACAACTCTGCAAAGCTTCTCGCCGTCCATCTCTGCGGAGATTACGGACGCGGGAGAAAGTGCCTCTGCAACGTATTCCTCGGGGATCTCGTTGTACTGGATAATATCTATCTTCTCGCCGCCAAGCTCGGAGAGGATGCTGTCTATTCTCATACCGTGATTACCGATACAAGCGCCTATTGCGTCAACACTCTCGTCACGGGAGTAAACGGATATCTTTGTTCTGGATCCCGCTTCTCTGGAAACGCCCTTGATAATAACGATACCGTCTGTGATCTCGGGGATCTCAAGCTCAAATATTCTGCGGACGAAGCCGGGGTGAATTCTCGACAGAGTGACAAGAGGACCTCTGGTCTCCTTGTTTACCTCCTGAATGAACACCTTGATCTTCTCTCCAACCTCAAAGGTCTCGCCGGGGATCTGTTCGCCGTGGAGAAGAACCGCTCTGCCTGTACCTGTGTCAACTACAACGTTGCCCGTTTCATTGTCAACCTTAAGTACAGTAGCCGTGATGATCTCGCCTCTCTTGGACTCGTAAGCCTCCTGCATAGCCTTGTGCTCGCCCTCGCGGATACCCTGAATGATAACCGACTTTGCCGCGCCTGCGGAAAGACGGCGAAGTGTCTTTGTCTTTATCTCAAACTCAACTATACCGCCGAGCTTGTGTCTTTTGCTTATCGCCTTTGCGTCTGCGAGAGAAATCTGAGAGGTAGGATCTTCAACCTCCTCAACGACCTCCTTCTGCTGATATACGCGGAGATCCTTTTTTGCAGGGTCTATATGCACTCTTACGTTGGTGTTATTGCCGTACTCCTTTTTGAGAGCGCTTGCAAGCGCAGCCTCAATTTTTTCAAACATGTACGCCTGGGGAATACCCTTTTCCTTTTCAAGAAGCTCGAGCGCGTTAAAAAACTCTGTGTTCATTTTAATATCCTTTCAATATCTTTGTGTTTGGTGATATATTTCTAATTTTTTTACATTACTTAAGGCTTCCGAAGTCAAAATACGTCGAAAGCTTGGCAATCTCGCTCTTTTTGAATGCCATCTCGTTGCCGTTCTGAGAGATAACTATACTCTCAAGGCTCTCATCCATTCCGAGAAGCACTCCGCGAAACACCTTTGTTCCGTCCTTGGGTGCGTAAAGCTTTACTTCAACGTCCCAGTCAACGCAAGCAAATATGTGGTCATCGCACTTGAGCTCGCGCTCAATACCGGGCGAGGACACCTCAAGAATATACGCCTCGCTTATAGGATCAGCCTCGTCAAGCACGGGGTCTATCGCTCTGTGGAATTTTTCACAGTCATCAATAGTAATGCCTTCCTCGTTATCAATGGTGATACGAAGATATTTGTCCGCGCCTTCCTTTACAAACTCAACGTCCCATATATAATAGCCCATCTCCTCCGCTACGGGAGTGACCAGCTCGCGTACTGCGGACGCTACATTCTTGTTTCCTGAAATTTTCATAAAAATTAATTTTCTCCAAATAAAACTTTAGAGTGGATTTCGCACCCACTCCATAATACCTGATATTACCATACGCATTATAGCACACTTTTTTTGAGATTGCAATACTTTTTTTCAAAAATTCTTCACTTTTTTAATATATGTCGGTAAAAATATTGCCCAAGGAGTGCGTTTTATGATATTTTCTCCAAAAATTAAGAGTCTTTTCAAAAAAACATCACATTTTATGTTTACAAAAACACAATTATATGATATAATGATATAATGTGAAAAAGTTTCGTGTAAAAATACCCGGGAAAGGAGCAGATTATGAGCAGTCAAAAAAGACTTGACGAAATATATCCCTTGCGAAAGATCATACTTTCCGTATTTTTGCTTGCGCTCTGCTGTGTCTATCTTCCCTGCGCGGTACTCTCCATAGGATATCCGGAAACACCATTGCATTTTTCCGTTCCGGCATATCTCATAATCGGCGGAGGCATAGCCTTTCTGTTTGTGATGATCAAAAAGCTTATGTATGCCATAAGCTGTTCGGTTATAATACTGTCCCTGTATTACCTCACGCTATCGCCTGTTTTGCCCGCAGCCTTTGCGGCTATGATTCTTATATTCACAATAGGAGCGTATCTCTCCTCCGTTTGCACAAAAAAGCTATATCCTGCTCTTGCGTTGCTTTTTGTCGTGTCATATATAGGCGCGCTCGCAATGACGGGTGATTGGGCAGTATCGCTGTTGGCAATAGTTCCTCTCCCCGCAGCAATGATTCAGGGAATACTCCAGAGAAAAAACACCGAGCGCAAGAGCATCATCCTTGCCTCGTCACTGACATTTCTCGCTCTGCTTGCGGGTGTCGTTGCTCTGCTTTTGTATCTGAGCGGAAATATGAGCTACACCGCGATACAGTCTGACATAGAAAATATACGCTACAGTCTTTCGGGCTATCTTGAAAATATGTTTGCGCAATTTGGAGAAGAGCTGTATACGATCATCAGCCGCGAGGATCTGAATGAGTATATTGACGGTCTTATTGTACACACCTTTAATATGCTCCCCGCGATTATTACGGTCGCGACGTTCGTGCTGGTATTTATATCGCACTCTCTGCAGATTCTGATGTATCAAAGCACAGACTATGACCTGCTCATAAACCCGAAAACTTTGAAAATAACTATGAGCATTTATGCCGCTTCGGCGTTTGTTCTCTCCTATATCCTCTCTCTATCAACGGACGTGGCGGGCAGACCCAGTATGCTCGGTGTGGTCTCGGGCAACCTTTGCATAATTCTTTTGCCCGGACTCTTTATCGTTGGAATTGAGTCCTTTGGTATAATAGTTAAAAAGCTCCGCGGCTTTGGATTCTTCGCTATTCTTTTATTGCTTGTCGCGTTCTTCATGCTCACGTCATACGTGCTTTACATCGTCGCGGCAATTGGAGCCTTCTATATCATAATCACATCTATAGATCAATGGGCAAAAAAACATTACTCAAAGAACAGATCTTAAAACAGCAGCCAACTCCAATTTTACGGAAAGGTATCTGATATGAAAACTAACTACTTTGGCACGAAAACCCGCCTGCCTCGCCAGACGTCGACTCAAGGCCGACGCGCAGGCAGATACGACCTTGATATGCGACCGCAGTTTATCTTCTGCGTTGTCGAGGCACTGATACTCCTCGCTATGTGCGTGGCGCTTTGCTTTGTGCCCGGAATAAAAAATGCAAACGCGAGGTTTTATACAACGCTTCTCATCACGATATTCTACGCAGCATCTGCAGGAAGCATCTGTATTTTCTATTCGGTCAAATACAAAAAGCTCAAGGATGCAAGAGCTCAGGCAGACCTCTCGGACACAGAGATATACGATATGTTCAGATACGTCATTGACGTTCCTTACGCGCTCGTAGGATCCGACGGCAAGGTAAGAGTCATGAACGGCGCGCTTCAGGACATTCTCGGTCACAAGAGCGCGGTAAGCGGAATTGACTTTTCCGAAATCTGCCCGCTTCACATAAAGAGCATCGCGTCGAGAAGCGAAAACAGAGAGATATATTACAACACTCCTATTTTCAACCTCCCCGAGGAGGCTCCGCTTGAGAAAACTCCCGTGGTAAGACTCTCCGACGGCAGAAGATACGCTATTCGCAGCTACGCTATGATGATCCGCGACAAGGAGTTTTACTTTGTACTCTTCAATGACGTCAACACTCTGCTTGAGCTCCGCGAGGAGACCGAGCGCGAGTCTACCGTCGTTGCCTACATAACGATAGATAATCTCCAGGAGCTTACGCAGTATATCCGCGCAGACTACCGTACCGCTTCCGCTCAGGTCGAGCTTTTGCTTGAGGGATGGGTAGCGGAGATGAACGGATTTATGCGCGAGTATGAGAGAAATAAGTACGTTGCCATCTTCCCCAAGAAAGCTCTCGACGCTCAGATAGCAGACGACTTCTCTATACAGAGAAAGATAATGTCCCTAAAAATCGGAGACAACACCTTCCCTGTCACGGTTTCAATGGGCATTTCAGCGCAGGGTGATTCTCTTGCCGAAAAGGAAGACTTCGCTATGGCGGCGCTGTCTATGGCAATAGGCCGAGGAGGAAACCAGGTCGCAATCAAAAACGGAGAAAGCTACATATTCTTTGGCGGAACACACAAAACCATGGAAAACAACACTTCCGTCGTTTCCCGTGTCAGTGGAGATCTCTTGTGCCAGAGCATAGTAAACGCTTCCAACATTCTCATTATGGGACACTGCAACCCCGACTTTGACTCTATCGCGTCCTGCATAGGACTTGCAAGATTCTGCTTCTCCGCGCTCGACTCTCACTTTGGTCAGGGCGAAGACAAACCCGCAGTAAATGTAGTAGTTAACAAGCGCACAAACGAGTTCAACCTCTGCAGAGCAGGTCTTTTGGGACTGGATATATACGACGGCGTCTTTATTGGCAAGGACGCGGCCCTTGACCTCGTCACCCCCGATACCCTCCTGCTTATAACCGACGTTAACAATATAAAGATATACGAGTGCCCCGACCTTGCGCGCACAGTCAAGAACATCGCGGTAATTGACCACCACAGACTTTCGGACGCGCTTGAGTTCACTCCCTTCCTTCAGTACATAGAAACGACTCGCTCGTCAGCAAGTGAGATAGTATCCGAAATACTCCAGCAGAGCCGTTTCGCCGACACACTCGCAAAGGAGGAGGCAACTCTGCTTCTGTCTGGAATAATGCTTGACACCCAGAACTTCACAAGAAACACGGGCGCGCAGACCTTTGCGCTCTCGCATTACCTCTACACTCGCGGCGCTCACACCGAGGTTGCAAAGGAAATGTTCAAGGACGACCTTGAGGAAATACTCCTCACGGGCGAATTTGAGTCCACCGCAAAGATATACGGCAGAGATAAGAATATCGCTATAAGCTGGATGCCAGACGACAGAGTCGGCAAGCAGTCCGACAGAATAATCGTCTCTAAGGTGGCAGACAAGCTTCTCTCCGCCAAGGGAATCGACGCAGCGTTTGCTATGGTGCGTATAGGAGATGACATCGTCATCTCGGGCCGCTCCACAGGCAATATAAACGTCCAACTCATACTTGAGCGTCTTAAAGGCGGCGGTCACTTCAATATGGCAGGAGCGCAGATACAAAACTCCACCGTATCGGGTGCGCGCGAGCTTCTTCTCGGCGCGATAGACGACTATTACCGCTACGACCACAAAAAAGAAAAAGAAGACTGATAAAAACATAAATCACACAGCACGAAAGGAACACAAAATGAAAGTATTACTTCTCGCCGACGTAAAAGGTCAAGGCAAAAAGGATCAGATAATTACCGTCTCGGACGGATACGCGCGCAACTTTCTCTTCCCCCGAAAGCTCGCAATAGAGGCAGGCGCTAAAACAATAGCCGATGCAAAGAACAAGGAAGACGCAAAGAACTTCAAAATCCAGGAAGAAAAAAAGGCAGCGAAGGCTCTCGCTGAGAAAATTGAAGCTCTGCTTCTCGTCATAAAAGCTCCCGGCGGCGACGGAAGACTCTACGGCTCTGTCACCTCCAAGGATATTGCAGACCAGCTCGCAAAGCAGTATGGCATTGAGGTGGACAAGAGAAAAATAACTCTTAATGAAATGATAAAATCCTACGGCGACTACAAGGCAGACATCAAGCTTTACACCGAAGTCAGCGCAAAGCTCAACATCAAGATCACAGAAGCCTAAAAAGCTTTTGAGAAAGGTAAGACAATGGCAGACGATATCATAAGAAAATTGCCGTTTTCGGCAATCGCCGAGCAGTCACTTCTCGGCTCGGTGCTTACAGACCCCGCCTCCCTCAATCTCGTAGCGGATATGATAACCGCAGAGGATTTTTATATCGAAGAGCATAAGCAGATATATCTCGCTATGCACGAGCTGTTTATTACTAACAGCCAGATAGACGTCGTCACACTTATTGACACACTTGTTAAAAAAGGAATATACTCAAAGTCTGGCGGCGAGGAATATATAAAAGTCATCGCGCAGACAGTACCCAACGCACTCAACGTCAAGGACTATGCAAAGATAGTTAAGGATAAGTCCGTCCTCCGTCAGCTTATAGATATGTGCTCCGAGGTCTCGGATGCGGCATATTCCGAGCAGGACGAAGTATCCTTCGTGCTTGAAGCGGCGCAGAACAGACTTTACCAGATAACTCAGGGCAAGGAAACAAAGAATTTCCGTCACATCCGTGAGGTTATAACCGACGTTTATGCTCATCTTCACGACCTCAACCACAACCCCGAAGCAAGCAAGGGCACGTCCACAGGCTTCAAGTCTCTTGACCGCGTGCTTGCAGGCATGGGCAAGTCCGACCTTATCATCGTCGGCGCGCGCCCCGGTATGGGTAAGACATCCTTCTGTCTTAATATAGCGACCAACGTTGCAAAGCAGACAAAGAAAAAGGTTTGTATCTTCTCTCTTGAAATGTCGGCAGAACAGCTTGTTAACAGAGTCATCTCCAGCGAGGCGCTTATAGACAGCCACTCTCTCCGTACGGGCGAACTCAACGCTCAGGATTGGGACCACATTGCAGAGTGCGCGGGTCAGCTTGCGGGCTGTGATATACTTATAGACGACACCCCCGGCATCGGAATAACCGCTATGAAGGCGAAGCTTCGCCGTATCGACAATCTCGGTCTTGTGGTTATCGACTATCTCCAGCTTATGCAGTCCGTCCGCCGCGTTGACAACCGCGCGCAAGAGGTCGGTGAAATATCCAGAGCTATGAAGATAATGGCAAAGGAACTTGGCGTTCCCGTTATCTGCTGCGCGCAGCTTAACCGTGCCGCAGACAGCCGTCAGTCTAAGCGTCCTATGCTCTCCGAGCTTCGTGACTCGGGTTCTATCGAGCAGGATGCGGACGTAGTAATCTTCCTCTACCGCGACGAGTATTATAAGGACGCCGAGGGCAAGGACAACGTTCCTTCCGAGTCTGAGCAGAACGTCGCAGAGGTCATAGTCGCAAAGAACCGTCACGGCTCGACCGAAACAGTCAAGGTGGGCTGGACGGGTCGTTATACTCGCTTCCGCGAGCTTGCAAATCCCGATATTACTCCGCAGTAATAACCTTTTATCTATCACAATCCCAAAGGACGTACAAATGAATAATTTACCTCAAAAATTCCGAGACCCGCATAAAGCGACGGGTATGTGCGAGAACAATTCCGTTCTCGTGGCTCTGTCGGGCGGTGCGGACTCAACGGCATTACTTTATATGATGTGCGTCTGTCGGGAAAAATCAAATTTTCGGCTCTGCGCGGCGCACGTAAATCACAACATCCGTACAGAGCAATATAACAACGAAGCCATGCGCGACGAATCCTTCTGCCGCGAGCTTTGTGGCAAGCTTGGCGTTGAGCTTTTCACCTTAAACGCAGACATCCCCGCCCTTGCAGCAGAGCAAGGAGAGAGCGAGGAAACTGTCGCACGCCAAGTGCGGTATAAATTTTTCGCAAAAACAATGCGCGAGCAGAATATAAAAATACTGCTCACGGCGCATAATGCCGACGACAACCTCGAAACCCAGATTTTCAACCTCTGCCGTGGCTGCGGCGCTCAGGGAATTTCGGGAATACCTATGATGAGAGAATTCCCCGAGGGTGACGGAGTTATCTTCCGCCCCCTGCTCTCTCTGACCAAGGCAGAAATTATGGGATACTGCGAGGACAACTCGCTCAAATTTGTCACGGACAGCACCAATTTCGAGACTCAATACACCCGAAACAGAATCCGCGCCAAAATCATTCCCGAGCTTGTGGATATTTTCGGCAACCCGCAGGTTGCGTCTCAAAGACTTTCGGCGGCAATATCCGAGGATGTGGACTTTATAAATTCAGAGGCAAAATCTGCTTACGACTCATTTGAAAACGGACAGATAACTCTCCGAGTTTTCAACTCTTTGCATATCGCCCTCCGACGCAGAATACTGTGTATGGGATTTGCCGAGGTGTCGGACAAAACTCTTGAAGCCGTGCATATCAACTCACTTATCGAGCTTGCACAAAAGGCAGTTCCCCACGCCGCAATATCCCTGCCCGACGGCATAACCGCAAAAATCGAGCAGGACAGTATTGTTTTTGAAAAGCAAAGTCCCGCCGTCACGCAAAGCTATGAAATAAAGCTTGAATACGGCATAAATAAAATAGAAGGCACTGACTTTATCGTCTATGTCTCGGACGCCGAAAGTCAGGACATTCTGCATATCGACGGACAAAATTACAAATTATATACATCTGCTAAATTAAAAAACGTTAGAATATCATCGCTGTTCGCTCGCTCTCGTCGCGAGGGAGACACAGTTTACTCAGGCAAAATGACAAAAAAACTCAAAAAGCTGATGTGTGACAAAAAAGTTCCCCTATCGGAGCGAGAAAGTCTGCCCATCATAACCGAGTGTGGCGAGATAATCTACGCGCCTCTGTGCGCCGTGTGCGACAGAGTTCTGGCAAAAACCGACTACAAAATCAAAATTGATATCTATAAAGCCGAAAGGACAGTACAATGAATAAGGATTTATCAAGCATACTTATAACCAAGGAAGAAATTGACCAGATCACAACAACCCTCGCAGAAAAAATAACCGAGGACTACAAAAACGCAACAAAGCCTCTTATGATGGTAATAATCCTTAAGGGCTCCGTCAATTTTGCAAGCGATCTTATGAGAAAGATCCCTCTGCCTATGTGCATTGAATTTATGAAGGTCTCCTCGTACGGTGCAGGAACAAAGCAATCGGGCGAGATAAAGGTTCAGCTTGACCTCAAGACCGACAACCTTGAAAACTATGAGATACTTGTTATTGAGGACATCGTTGACAGCGGTCGCACGCTTTCACGTCTGACTCAGCTTCTCCGCGGCAGATGCGCGGAAAGCGTCAAGACCTGTACGCTCCTCGACAAACCCTCTCGCCGTGAGGTAGAGTTTGTTCCCGACTACTGCGGCAGAGTCATCCCTGACGAGTTCGTTGTGGGCTACGGACTTGACTATGCGGAAAAGTACAGAAATCTTCCCTATATAGGAGTACTTGATCCCAAGGTCTATTCCTGACAAATTTTGCAGATAATTTCTTAAAAATTCGCAAAACCGTCACACAAAATTTACCTTAACATCCGCTTAACATTGTACTATTATAATAAATACGTAATTTAGTCTCAGCTTTGAGATTTTCGGAGGAATTTAATGAAGAAGAACCTAAAGCATATTCTCTTTTACGTCGTGCTTATTGCTATTCTTGTTGTAGTCTGCGCGCTTATATTCAAGCAGACGGGCAATAAGGAAGTAATAACCTACGACGATATAGTAAGATATTTCACAAATGAAGAAGTCGTAAAGTTTTCACTTGATTATAACAATGACTTAACGCTCGAGCTCAAGGACGGAAAAACCGTAGAGTACAGACTTGCCGATGTTGGCATATTCTACAGCGACCTTGGAGAAGAGATCAAGACCCAAATAAACGATGGCGTACTCACCGAGGTAGAATACGTGCCGCAGAAGCAGCACGCCGCTTGGCTTTCCTATCTGCCTTTAATACTCGTCGTAGTTGCCCTTATAGTAATGTATGTCATTATGACACGTCAGCTTTCGGGCGCCGGTGGTGGCGGCAAGATGGGCGGATTTGCTAAATCTCGCGCGAAAATGGCAGTTCCCGACGACAAGAACAGAGTCACGTTCAATGACGTCGCGGGAGCAGACGAGGAAAAGGAAGAGCTTCAGGAAATAGTTGAGTTTCTCAAAAATCCCGCCGCGTTTGCAAAGCTCGGTGCAAAGATACCTCACGGTGTTCTCCTCATGGGCCCTCCCGGTACGGGTAAGACTCTGCTCGCAAAGGCAGTAGCAGGAGAAGCAGGCGTTCCCTTCTTCTCTATTTCGGGCTCGGATTTCGTTGAGATGTACGTCGGCGTTGGCGCGTCGCGCGTCCGTGACCTTTTTGAAAATGCAAGAAAGACCCCTGCGGCAATAATCTTTATAGACGAGATAGACGCGGTCGGACGTCACAGAGGCGCAGGTCTCGGCGGCGGTCACGACGAGAGAGAGCAGACACTCAACCAGCTTCTCGTTGAAATGGACGGCTTCGGCTCGCACGAGGGAATTATTGTCATCGCGGCAACAAACCGCCCCGACATCCTTGACCCCGCGCTTCTCCGTCCCGGTCGTTTCGACAGACAGATAACCGTAAATTACCCCGACATAAACGGAAGAACCGAGATCCTCAAGGTTCACTCCCGCAACAAGCCTTTGGAGCCCTCGGTTGACCTCAAGAACGTCTCCAAGATGACGGTAGGCTTTACAGGCGCAGACCTTGCAAACCTTCTCAACGAGGCGGCATTGCTCGCAACCAGACGCGGCAAGAGTCTTATCGGTATGGAGGATATTGAGGACGCGTTTATCAAGGTCATAGCAGGCCCCAAGAAAAAGGCTCGCGCTATGAAGGAGTCCGAAAAGAAGCACACCGCATACCACGAGGCAGGTCACGCGATGATAGCGTATTATCTCGATCTCGACCCCGTTCAGCAGATATCCGTAATCCCCAGCGGCAGAGCGCTCGGCTACACGCTTAACCCCCCCGTTGAGGATAAGTACAGCGAATACAAGAGCGAGCTCAACAAGAATATTTCTATGCTTCTCGGCGGACGTGCCGCAGAGGAGATAGTATATGGCGACGTTTCAGGCGGCGCGTCAAACGACATCGAACGTGCGACCGCAACGGCAAAGAAGATGGTAATGCGTCTCGGTATGTCCGACGTGCTTGGCACACGCTCTTTTGGCAACAATCAGTCCGAGGTGTTCCTTGGCCGTGATTTCTCAACCTCGCAGGATTACTCCGACGCGACGGCGGCGGCTATTGACAACGAGATACACCGTATCATCTCTGATGCTTACGAGCTTGCTAAGAAGCTTCTGTCCGAGCATAGAGATAAGCTTGACTTTATTGCAGAATTTCTTACCAAGAATGAGCTTATGGACGGCGATCAATTTAAGGCGGTTATGGAAAATGACAATCCCACGATTGAGGAAATTGAGGAGATAGTCGAGGCAAAGAAGCGCGCAAGCGCCGAGGCAAATATCGCCGAGCAGGAAAGACTTGCCGCAATCGAGGCGGCATCGCAGGCTGAGGCTGAGGCTGAGGCCGAGGCTAAGGCAGACCAGCAGAGCGTCGAGGAAAATTCCGTTAAGGACACCTCAAACGATGACAACACAGTTGAAGACGGCAGTTTTGAGGAGTCCAACGAGGACGAATCCAATTAAAATATAATAAAAATAGCGTGAGGATTTACCTCACGCTATTTTTATTATCTATTTCCAAAAAGCTTATCGTACGACTCCATAGCATCAGCTATCATCTGCTGGGCTTCGTCGTAGTTAAAAAACTCTTTAACCGCCGTTTCCTTGTGTTCAAGCTGCTTGTACACCGTGAAAAAATGCTGAACTTCCGCAAATATATGCGCAGGCAACTCGTCAATGGACTTTATACCATGATACGTCGGGTCGGAAACAGGGATAGCAAATATCTTGTCGTCAAGCTTGCCGCCGTCTATCATTCGCATAGCGCCGATAGGATACACCTGCACAAGCGTCATGGGAATTATCGGCTCGGAGCAAAGCACAAGCACGTCCAAGGGGTCTCCGTCGTCCGCAAACGTGCGGGGTATAAATCCGTAATTTGCGGGATAGTGTGTCGCCGTGTAAAGCACGCGGTCAAGGCGCAGCATTCCCGTCTCCTTGTCAAGCTCGTATTTGCAGTTGCTTCCCTTTGAGATTTCAATTACTGCCGTAAAGTCGGTGGGTGTAATAAACTTGGGATTTATATCATGCCAGATATTCATACTGCACCTCACTTACTTTATATAGTCAAACTCAAAGTCGTAAATAACGACAGTATCTCCGTCGCGGCATCCGCGAGCCTCAAGCTCGTCAAATACGCCGCTCTTTTTAAGAACCTTCTGGAAAAACTCAAGCGATTCGTAATTTTCAAAGTTGACCTGACCGACGAGGTTAAAGAGCCAATCGCCCTCAACAATAAACTTCGCACCCTCGCGTCTGATCTCGGTGTCCTTACCGCCGCCAACGTATGCGTCGGAGTCGTCGTATTCCGACTCGTAAACTATCATAGGAGGCAGGAGCTTGAGTCTGTCGGCAACTCTCTGCACAAGCTCGTCCAGATTCTCGCCCGTGTAAGCCGAGACGTACATCATCTCCCAGCCGTTTTCGTCAACGAAATCCTCAAACGCCTTGATATCAACTACACTCTCGTCAAGCGAGTCAACCTTGTTTGCAATTATCATTTGAGGACGTGTCGCAAGCTCGGGGGAGTATCTCTCAAGCTCGTAGTTTATCGCCTTTACGTCATCAATGGGGTTTCTGCCCTCAAAGCAAGAGATGTCAACCACGTGCAAAAGCAGTCTGCATCTGTCAACGTGACGAAGGAACGCGTGACCAAGACCTGCGCCGTCCGCCGCGCCCTCAATAAGTCCGGGAATATCCGCCGCGACAAATCCCGTCTCGCCGCCCGTGGAAACTACTCCGAGATTGGGGGAGAGGGTCGTGAAGTGATAGTCCGCAATCTTAGGCTTTGCCGAGGAGATTACCGACAAAAGCGAGGATTTACCAACACTGGGCATACCGATAAGCCCAACGTCCGCAAGCATCTTAAGCTCAAGGAGCACTTCCCTCTCCTGACCCTTTGTGCCGCTCTTTGCAAACATAGGCACCTGACGCGTGGGGGTTGCAAAATGCTTGTTTCCCCAACCGCCGCGTCCACCCTTACAGCAGATAAAATCCGCGCCGTCATCCTGCGACATATCGTGGATTATCTTGTGTGTTTCGGGGTCCTTTATGAGCGTTCCGGGGGGAACCATTATATAAATATCCTCGGCAGTCTTGCCGTGGAACTTGCCGCCCTTGCCGTTTTCGCCGTTCTGCGCCACGAATTTTCTTTTGTATCTGAACGCAAGCAGAGTATTTGAGCCTACGTCCACGCGGAAAACTATGTTTCCGCCGTTGCCGCCGTCACCGCCGTCAGGGCCGCCCGCCGCAACGTATTTTTCACGTCTGAAGGACACCGCGCCGTTTCCTCCGTCGCCTGCCTTGACATATATTTTAATGCTGTCTATAAACATATAATCACTCCTTTTTGGGTGAAATTACATCATGAATTTTTCGGGATTTGCCTTTACGTACTCAACTACTCTTTTCTCGATATGCGACTTTTGAGTCTCTATATACTCGCAAAACTCCTTCGCCGCGTCCTTGTTCTGCGCATATTCCGCAAAATATTTAGCAACGTTGGCAGACAGATCAAAATCACGGTTTTCCATAAGATGTTTCGAGAATATACCAGAGCACTCCGCTCCGTAGCCAAGGAAATTTTTGCAGCCTGCGATATCCTTTTTCTGCGCAAGCTCGTATAAAAGCTCGTAGCATACAAGCGTCTTCATTCCCTCTATCGTCCAAGGTGTATCTACGAAAAGCTCGCCGACGTAAAGCTGCTTGCCGCGTCTGAATACCGACATATAGTCAAGCACCTTACCTCTTACAAGCTCAAAATTAACCTGCTCTACGGGTATATCGCCCTTGATCTTTTTATCGTAAAGAATATAGTTTTTCTTGTGCGTCTCGTGGTGCTTAAGATACAATACGCTCGCGATAAACAACCCGCCGATGAATACGAGCATTCCCGAGAGGGATATTATCGCAATTTTTATTATAATGTCCTCGACTCTCGCTATGGCAAAGCAAATACCTACTATTGCCAAAGCCACCATCACAGAGCCGATTCTGATAAGTCTTTCCGTAGGGTTAAGCTTATTCTTCATATTCCCTCCGTTAAGAGTTGTTCTCTCCGCGCTCTCTGATTATCAGCTTGATGGGAGTACCCGTAAAGCCAAAGGTCTCGCGCAAGCAGTTCTCAATATATCTCTGGTATGAGAAATGGAAAAGCTCGGCGTTGTTGCAGAAGATAACGAACGTGGGGGGAGCTACGCTTATCTGCGTCATATAGTATATCTTGAGTCTCTTGCCCTTGTCCGTGGGAGGCTGTGTTCTCATTGTCGCCTCGCCAAGCACGTCGTTGAGCATACCCGTGGATATTCTCATGTTGGACTGATTCTGAACGTAGAGTATTCTCTCAAAGAGGTCGCCTATTCTCTGTCCCGTCTTTGCGGATACGAACATTATGGGTGCATACGGCATATATGCGAGCGACTCTCTTATTTTGCGAGTGAACTCGTTTACGGTGGAGTTGTCCTTTTCAATGGAGTCCCACTTGTTGACGACGATTATAGACGCCTTGCCCGACTCGTGCGCGATTCCCGCAATCTTTTCGTCCTGCTCGGTAATGCCCGTGCCTGCGTCTATCATAATAAGACATACGTCAGCACGCTCTACCGCCATGTGCGCGCGAAGCACACTGTATTTTTCGATATTGTCGTTTATCTTGGACTGACGGCGGATACCTGCGGTATCTATCATGGTAAACTTGCCGTAGTCATTTTCAAGCTTGGTGTCAACTGCGTCTCTGGTCGTGCCGGCAATATTGGAAACTATAAGTCTCTGCTCGCCGAGCATCTTATTGATGATGGATGACTTGCCCGCGTTAGGCTTGCCTATAACCGCGACCTTGACGGATTCATCCTCCTCCTCGGTGTAGTCCCACTCGCCAATCGCGTCAACACACGCATCAAGAAGGTCACCCGTGCCCGAGCCGTGAACAGACGAAACCGCAACGGGCTCTGTCTCAAAGCCAAGCTCGTAAAACTCATAAAATTCGTAAGGTAGGTGTCCAACGCTGTCGCACTTGTTTATGCAGGGTACGATAGGCTTTCCGCTCTTTTTGAGCATTATCGCAATATCGCGGTCGTTGGCGGTAAGGCCTGTGCGGACGTCGCACATAAATACGATAACGTCTGCGTCCTCAATAGCAACCTGCGCCTGAAACTTCATCTGCGAGAGGATTATATCGTCGCTCTTAGGCTCGATTCCTCCCGTGTCAATGACTATGAATTTTTTGCCGCACCATTCGGTCTCACCGTAGATACGGTCACGCGTGACGCCGGGCACGTCCTCGACGATGGAACGGCGCTCGCCTATAAGCTTGTTAAAAAGTGTGCTTTTGCCGACGTTAGGACGTCCGACAATTGCTATAATTGGTTTTGACATTATTTATACCATCCTTTCGGTTAGGATAATTGCAATTTTACGGCTTGACTTATCTCTCAAGCGCTTGTCTTATAAAGTCGGCTCCCGACTCACCCGAGGGCGCTACGGGCACTCCGATTATCTCGGACAGTTGTGTGGGTGTCATATCGTCAAGGAAAATATCCTCCCCTGCGCGAAGCGCATTTGAGGGGAATATCAACATCTCGCCCAAGTCTTTAGCCTTGAGCTGCTCGGACATGTCCTTGCCCGTGAGCAGTCCCGCAACGGTAATGCTCTCTCCAAAGAAATAGTTGATTATCTTATATACGTTTATCTCAAGTCCCTCGACTGCCGTCTCAAGTCTGACTGCCATTTTCTTTATGGTGTCATAAGACGCAGCGCCAGTGGCAATTGATATCTTTCGGGGGGATTGGTAGTTTTCAAGATATTCGTCAAGGAAATTCATCTCCTCGTCAAATTCCGTCATAAGCGACGTTATCATACCAACGCCGTTTTCTATCTGCGAGTATCCCTCGTAGTAATCCTCGCTCGGCAGCTCCCTCTCGGCGCGCAGATAAAGCTCGTCCGCACAGAAGAACATTCTTGCGCCGTATTTTTCCTTGCACTCGGCGGCAAACTTATCCACCGCATCAATGACTGCCGCGGCTTCGTCCTTTGTGTACTGCTCAAGCGGAAAGAGCTTGTCGCGGAAGCGCGTAAGTCCCGCGGGGACTATTGACACGCTCTGCATTGCAGGGAAAAGCTCGGACAGGTCGCGCATTGAACGCATTAGCTCCTCGCCGTCGTTTATTCCCTTGCATAGCACGATTTGACCGCAAAGAGATATTCCCGCGTCGGCAAGCTTTCTCATGTACGAAAGCACCTCGCCCGCGCGCTTATTGTGCATCATCTGCACGCGAAGGTCGGGGTTTGTGGTATGCACCGATATGTTTACGGGAGAGATGTGCATCTCAATGATTCGGTCTATGTCGGAATCGTGGAGATTGGTAAGCGTGATATAGTTGCCGTGGAGGAAGGACAGGCGAGAGTCGTCGTCTTTGAAATAAAGCGTCCTTCTCATTCCCTTCGGAAGTTGGTCGATAAAGCAGAATATGCACTTGTTTTCACAAGAGTGCTTTTTGTCCATCAAGGGCGTTTCAAACTCAAGCCCGATGTCGTCATACTGCTGCTTTCTTATCTCGACGGAATAATCTTCGCTGCCGCGGCGGCATTTGAGTATGATTTTGCTGTTCGTCAGATGAAATCTGTAATCAAGAACGTCGTTTATTTCTCTATCGTTTATGGATATAAGCAAGTCGTTTGCGGCGATGCCTGCACGCTCCGCGCGGCTTTTTTTGTCAACAAACATTATTTTAACCACAAAATCACCTCCTCAATAATTTGCGCACACTATTCCATTATAGGTTAATCATAATATTATAACACAAAAAAATGGATATTGCAAGAGGTTTTTAATATTACTTTTCTTTATGTTACTTTGTCAACAGTGACAAAGTAACCAAAACACCGCAAAAGGGGAGGGAGGTTGCGATTCCTCCCTCCCCTTTAATCCCCTCCTACGCAAACGCCTACTCAGGCGCCGCTCATTACAGTTAAGACGGAAATTTATTCTCCGTAGAAACTATTATGTTGCCGTGTGCCGAAGGCACACAGGGGTGGGGTTAGTTCTTAGGAAGGGCGAGGGGGGTCTGCAGATTTTGGTTGAGCAGAGTTGCGTAGCAATTCGTCGAGACCAAAACCAAAGCCCCTCCCCTTCTTAAGCGGCGTTCTTTGGATACTTTCTGTCGTCGTGGACAGAAAGTATCAATAAAAAACTACACAAAATTTCTCAAAATCTATTGTAAATAAAACTAATATATGTTATAATATTATGAATATTGATTTTTAACGGACGGTAAAATTACTTTGGAAAATACAGAAAACACACTTAAACTCCGCTCTGGCGCGACGATAAAGAGAGTCACACCCGAAAAAGCGAGAGAAAAAAATTATCTTACAAGAGCAGTACTCCAGCAAATGCATCTTGTCCCCGCGGGTGACCCTGTTGCATTTGACACAACCGAGGACGGCAGCGTTATATATTATTTCGACCCCGAAAGAGTCACCGAAGCTCCCCCGGAGCAGTGGTACTACCCCAGAGCAAAAAAGGAAGTCAAGTCCCTTGAGAGCGGCACGCAAATTGAGCGTATGAGCATAAAAAGAGCGGCGCTTTGCGGCTTCTACACCAAGGAAAGACTTGCCCAGATGCATTATGAGGTATCCGAGGAGCCAGTTGCGTTCACGATAAAGGGCGACGGCACGACACTTTATTTTTACGACAAAAAGACAGCCACCCGCCTGCCACTTAACTGCGTCAAGTGTGGCCGCGACGTCAGATACAGACGCAAGCTCTGCCGCGCGTGCTTTGAGGAGGATCTCGCAATCCGTCGCGCAGAGGGCGATATTTACAGAAGTCAGCATTACGGCATGGACAGAAAAAGAGTTTTGTTCTTTGACCTTGAACTTACGGGCGTGTACGTGCACGACGAGATAATCTCCATCTCCATCGTCGATGGCGAGGGCACAGTCATTATGGACACGTTTGTAAAGCCCGCGCACAAGAAAAAGTGGAAGCAGACCGAAAAGATTCACGGCATAACTCCCGAAATGGTAGCTGACTCCCCTTCCCTTGACGACCTCATCCCCGAAATAAAAAGAATTTTCGCAGACGCGGACAACCTCATAGCTTACGGCGTTTCCACCGATTACAGTCATATAAAATACATATATGACACGGAGGCAGAGCGCGATAATCTTCACAAAAAGACCCGCTGCTGCGCGAACGAATACGTCCGCTATATCCACGAGCATCACCCCGATCTCGTTCACGCGTCTTTGACAGATGCTATGGAATGTCTTGGCATTGAATGGGACGGCATCCCCCACTCCTCTATCGCGGACACCATCGCATGCATGAAGGTCTGGGAAGCATTGTTCCCCAATTACTATAACTAAAAGGATTACAACATGAATGAAATAATTTTGTGCAAATACGGCGAGATAGTTCTCAAGGGCGCGAACAAAAAGTTCTTTGAGGATATGCTCTGCCGTCAGCTCAAGGATAGAGCAAAAAAGCACGGTCATTTTGAAATAACCCGCGCGCAAAGCACGATATACATAAAGCCGCTTGACGAGCAGTGCGATCTTGACGGAATGTTCGAGTCCGCAATGCACACCTTTGGCATCGCGGCGGTGAGCCGTGCGGCTGTTTGCGAGAAAAATATCGACGACATAAAGCGCGTTGCAAGAGAATATATCCCCGAATTCCTCTCAGACTGCAAAACCTTCAAGGTTGAGGGCAAGCGAAGCGATAAACGCTTCCCCTACAACTCGATGGATCTGTCGCAGATAGTCGGCGGAGAGATTCTCTCGGCTATGGACGGCAGAATAAAGGTCAACGTCCACACTCCCGACGTGGTGGTAAAGGTAGAGATTCGTGAAACTGCCGCATATCTCCACGCAGGACAGTTCAAGGGTGCTGGCGGAATGCCAGTAGGCAGCGCAGGAAACGGACTCGTGCTTCTCTCGGGAGGTATCGACTCTCCCGTTGCGGCGTACATGATGTCCAAGCGCGGACTCCATATTGAAGCCGTACACTTTGAATCCTTCCCCTATACAAGTGAGCTTGCAAGAGAAAAGGTCATTGACTTGGCGCGCAAGGTTGCGGCGTACTCGGGCGAGATCTACGTACACGTCATTTCCCTGACTCACATTCAGGAAGAAATAGCAAAGCACTGCGAGGAGGATTATTTCACACTCCTACTCCGCAGATATATGATGACTATTGCGTCAAAGGTGGCAGAAAAGCACAAGTGCCGCTGTCTTATCACCGGCGAGAGTCTCGGTCAGGTGGCATCACAGACGCTTGAGGCGATAACCGTCACCGAAAACGCGGCAAGTCTTCCCATCCTCCGTCCCTGCATTGGTATGGACAAGGAAGAAATAGTCACGATAGCGCGCAAGATAGACACTTTTGAAAAGTCTATCGAGCCTTACGAGGACTGCTGCACAGTCTTCACCCCCCGTCACCCCAGAACAAAACCCGAGCTTTCAAAGGTACTCATTCAGGAGCAAAAGCTTGACTTTGACGCGCTCGTCGAGGAAGCCCTTGCCACAGAGTACACAATAAAGGCTGAGGCTGAAATATAAAAATTACGTTTAACGACAATATAAAGGAGAACTAAAATGGCAGAATTTTTAACTTCCGAAGACAAAAGAAGCTATTATTGCGGACAGGTACCCGAGTCTGAAATAGGCAACGAAATATGCGTTATGGGTTGGGTACAGAGACAGCGTGACCTCGGTGCACTCATATTTATAGACCTCCGCGACCGCACTGGCGTAGTCCAGCTCGCATTTGACGACAAGACCGACCGCGAGGTATTTGACAAGGCGTTTTCCTGCCGCGCAGAGTACGTTCTCTGCGTTCACGGAACAGTCCGCCCCAGAGGCGAGGGCGCAATCAACCCCAATCTTTCCACAGGTAAAATTGAAATTTACGTCAAGAGCATGAAGATTCTCTCTGCGGCGCAGACACCTCCATTTGAGGTAAACGACAACAAAAAGGTAAAGGACGAGACGGCTCTCAAGTTCCGTTATGTCGACCTTCGCCGCCCCGAGCTTCAGAGAAACATCAAGATGCGTCACGACATCGCTCGCGTGGCTCGTGAGTATTACTACGAAAACGGCTTCTACGAGATAGAAACCCCCATGATGATTAAGGCTACACCCGAGGGCGCGCGCGACTACCTCGTTCCCTCCCGTATCCACAAGGGCAGCTTCTATGCTCTGCCTCAGTCCCCCCAGATCTACAAGCAGCTTCTGATGCTTTCGGGCTTTGACCGCTACATCCAGCTTGCGCGTTGCTTCCGTGACGAAGACCTCCGCGCTGACCGTCAGCCCGAGTTTACACAGATAGACCTTGAGATGTCCTTTGCAACCATGGAGGACATTATGGCTATGAACGAGGGCTTTATCAAGAGAGTGTTCAAAGAAGTTATGAACATCGACATTGAAACTCCCATGAAGCGTCTCACGTTTGCCGAGGCTATGGAAAAGTACGGTTCGGATAAGCCCGATACAAGATACGGTCTTGAAATTCAGAACATCTCCGAGTGCGTTAAAAACTCCGAGTTTGTTGTATTCAAGTCTGCTCTTGAGTGCGGCGGAAGTGTTCGCGCAATAGTCGTCAAGGGCGGCGCGGCAACTCTTACAAGAAAAGAGATAGACAAGCTCACAGAGCACGCAAAGGGTATTGGAGCGAAGGGTCTTGCTTACGTTCGTTGGGTAGATGAAGCTCCTACATGTAGCTTTGCAAAATTCATGACCCCCGACGAGCTTAACGCTATATACGCAGCAGTAGGTCTTGAGCATGGTGACGTTATGCTCATCTGCGCAGACAAGGACAAGGTAGTTCTTCCCACACTCGGCGCTCTCCGTCAGATAGTCGCTCGCAAGCTAAATATGATTCCCGAGGGCAAATTCAACTTCCTCTGGATCACCGAGTTCCCCTTCTTTGAGTGGAATGAGGATACTCAGCATTGGGACGCAATGCACCACCCCTTTACTATGCCTCTTGAGGAGTGTCTCCCCCTCCTTGAGTCTGATCCCGGCGCAGTAAGAGCAAAGTGCTACGACATGGTACTCAACGGGACAGAGCTTCTTTCGGGCTCTATCCGTATAACAGACTGGCAGCTTCAGGAAAAGATGTTCAAGGCACTCGGCTTGACACCCGAGGAAATTGAAGCGAAGTTCGGCTTCCTCGTTGAAGCATACAAGTACGGCGCGCCTCCTCACGGCGGCTCGGGTATGGGTCTTGATAGACTTGCGATGGTAATGAGCGGCGCGGATAGCCTCCGTGACGTCCTCGCCTTCCCCAAGGTACAGAACGCAAGTGAGCTTATGTCGGGCTGTCCCGCTCCTGCTGACGCAAAGGCTCTTGCCGATCTCAGCATCGCGGTTATTGAAGAGGAATAAGATATTGTTTTAAAAGGGGAGGAAGGAGAACTTTTTTGAAAAAAGTTCTCCTTCCCCCCCTTAGACCCCTCCAACCTTTCAAAAAACTTTAAACACATATTTTGAAATGGACAACGCCGTAGGGCGGGGGCTTGCTCCCGCCG
>JAZRCL010000043.1:0-15187 GCA_045659745.1 Eubacteriales bacterium | reverse complement strand
AGCTTAACATTCATTTGTGTTTCCTCCATATTTATTATTCTACTGTTCGTCAAATTCAAGTTTATCGATTAGTTAGATTATACCATAAAAACGGCAAAAAGTAAATAGGACGGCTCAATTCTTTACAAATTGAACCGCCCTTTTTGATTAAAGCAAATCGTGTTCGATGGATTCAGCCATCTTGGCTTTATATTCTTTGAAAATGTGAACGTAGATATTAGAGGTAATTTCGGTGTTGCAATGTCCAAGGTGCTTGGAAATAGCCTTAACGTCAAATCCGTTGTTGATAACAAAAAGCCTTGCAATGCAGAGCTTTTTGTATATAAGATAATAAATTATCTCTTCGTGAACTGTGAGGACGTTAAGAAAATATGCCAGTGGCATATTTTTAGTCCGACATGGCGAAAGCGGTGCTTTTGCCAGCCTCAGAATGAGGCGGGATAAGAAAGAGAGGCACCCACCGAAAACGATGGATGCCATACAAAACGAGACAAGGGTGTCTCTGTTTCTTATCTCTTGGAGAACTGAGGAGCACGACGAGCGCCCTTGAGTCCGTACTTCTTTCTTTCCTTCATTCTGGGGTCTCTGGTGAGGAAGCCTGCTGCCTTAAGTGCGGGGCGGTTAGCTTCGTCAGCTGCGAGCAGTGCACGTGCAACACCGTGACGGATTGCGCCTGCCTGACCGGAAATACCGCCACCGTTTACGTTTGCAACGATGTCGAACTTACCTGTCGTACCTGTTACGCCGAAGGGCTGGTTGATGATGAGCTTGAGAGTTTCGAGACCGAAGTAGTCATCTACGTCTCTGCCGTTGATGGTAATTGTACCTGTGCCGGGGTAAATTCTTACGCGGGCAACAGACTTCTTTCTTCTACCTGTTCCGTAGAAGTAGGGTTTTGCACTTGTATACATAGTCACTTACTTCCTTTCTTCAATTAAAACTCGTAAGCTTCGGGCTGCTGAGCCTCGTGCTTGTGAGCCTCGCCTGCGTATACCTTAAGTCTGGTAGCTGCAGCGCGACCGAGAGAGTTCTTGGGGAGCATTCCCTTAACAGCTGCTTCCATAGCGAACTCAGGCTTCTCTGCCATAAGAGTCTTGTACTGAATGCTCTTAAGACCGCCGATGTAGCCGGAGTGTCTGCGGTAGTACTTCTGCTCAAGCTTCTTACCAGTAAGAACTGCCTTGTCAGCGTTTACTATAATTACAAAGTTTCCACAGTCAACGTGGGGTGTGAATTCGGGCGTATTCTTGCCGCGGAGAAGGTCTGCTGCAACAACAGCGGTTCTACCCATGGGCTTACCTGCTGCGTCGATAACGTACCACTTGCGGACAACTGCCTCTTTTTTCTGCATAAATGTAGACATTTTGCTATCCTCCAATAATGGCTTTTTTCTTGATTTTTTAACCTTGCATATTATATCATAAGGGGTTTTATTTGTCAATACCTTTTTTGAAATTTTTTTGATTATTTTGATTTAGCAATTATAAAGCTCTTGTTTTCTCGCTTTTTCTCGCTTTTTTGAATACAATGCTCATCTTTCGTTTGAAAAAATTTTTTTATGAATTTTTGATTTTAAGCGATTTTGGGCGGATTTTCGCGATTTTTCGGCGTTTCTTTAATTTAACTTACCTTTTCCCTCGTGCATTTTTTATATTTTGCGCGAATAGTATGTAGTATTACTAATGCCAAAATATCGGAGGTTTATAATGACGAATTTATATATGCCCGAGGGTCTTATATCGGGAAGTGTTCAAAACCGTGAGCTAATATCAAGCCGTCAGGGGCTTGAGAGAGCCATGTCGCAAGGTATAATACTTGAATCCGTCGCTTTGCTTTGCGACAGTCAGATGAATCTGCATGTTGATCTGCACGGCATAATCGGAATAATTCCAAAAGAAGAGGTCGCATATTGCCGCGAGGGCGAAAAAATAAAGGATATTGCAATTATTACGCGAGTTGGCAAGCCCGTCGCGTTCAAGATAATGGAGATATACGAAAACGGAGGCCGTGTATACGCCACTCTTTCTCGCCGTCAGGCGCAGATAGAGTGTATGCGAAGCTACATCTACGACCTTATCCCCGGAGATATTATTCCCGCACGCGTGACGCACCTTGAGTCATTTGGCGCGTTCGTGGATATAGGCTGCGGCATTATTTCCCTTTTGTCTGTTGACTGTATATCCGTCTCGCGTATATCCCACCCGTCCGACAGACTTTTCTGCGGGCAGAACATACACGTCGTTATAAAGTCTATTGACGAGGTGAGCGGCAGAATATTCGTGACAATGCGCGAGCTGCTCGGCACGTGGGATGAAAACGCGGCTTTGTTCTCTGCGGGACAGACTGTTGCGGGAATTATTCGCAGTGTTGAGGACTACGGAGTATTTGTGGAGCTGACACCCAACCTTGCGGGACTTGCCGAGCTTCGCGAGGATATAATAATTCCCGACAGCCGTACAAGACCGTCGGGAACAGATATATCGGGAAAGCATATATACAGCGGACAGCTTGCCGCCGTTTACATAAAGAGTATTATTCCCGACCGTATGAAAATAAAGCTGGTTCTTATCGATTCCTATAAGGGCGAGGTCGCAAATACAAAGCTCAATTACTTTGTAGACCCCACAAAAACCCTGCATATTGACTCTTGGAGATACTCTCCGAGGAGTTGTAGTAAACTTATAGAAACTGTGTTTTAGTTGATTTTTTTGAGCTTCGCATACGTCGCCATAAGCTTTTTCGTGCCTACGTTGTCAAAGACGACCTCGTAGAGTGTGTCAGCTCCCATGGGCTTGACGGAGATTATCTCACCATCGCCAAAGGTCATGTGACGAACTCTGTCACCTGCACAGAAAAGCTCTCCCGATGCGCTCTTGCGCGGTGTGTTATACGGCTTGCCTATTGAGATTGGTTCACTCTTGTAGGCAGGCTGTTTTATACTGTAGGAGGTATCCTGATAATACACCTTTGCGCTTTGCGTGGGCGGTGTGTAGTAGCTCTCGTATCCCTTTTTCTCTATAAGTTTTTCGGGGATCTCCGAGACAAAGCGCGAGATGGGATTGTGCTGAGTCTGACCGTAAAGCAGACGTGTTCCCGTGTGGAATATGTATATCTGCTCTTTGGCGCGAGTCAAAGCGACGTACGCCAGACGGCGCTCCTCCTCCATATCCTCGGATGAGCCCACGATATTCTGCATTCCCGGGAAGATTCCGTCCTCCATACCGGGCAGAATGACAATGGGAAATTCAAGTCCCTTTGCGCTATGTATGGTCATAAGGACTACCGCGTCGGCGGTGTCGTCGTATCTGTCAACGTCTGCGACGAGCGCGTTCTCCTCAAGGAATCCCATAAGGGTTGGGTTGTCCGTGCCTGTCACGTATTCTATAATACTTGATTTGAATTCGTCAAGGTTGTCAAGTCTGTCCTTTTCCTCCTCGCCTGCGTCCACAAGCATCTGTCTGTATCCGCTAAGCTCAAGCACCGCGTCAAAAAGATCGGGCAATGACAAGGTCTCTGCCATCTCTGTGAGCTTGTTTATAAGCGCGGCGAAGCCTTCGAGCTGTACGTAGCTTCTTGAGAGCGCTGTATATTTGCTCGCGTTCTCAATGATCTCGAACATGCTGCAGTTATTCTCAAATGCTATTCTGCTTACCGCGTCAAGCGTGATATTTCCAATCTTACGGCGAGGCTCGTTGATTATGCGGAGAAGTCTTTCTCTGTCGCTGTGGTTTTGTATGAGCTGAAGGTATGCGACAACGTCGCGTATTTCTTTTCTGTCCGAGAATCTCGTGCCACCGAGCATTCTGTACGGAATGGCACTCTTTGCAAGCGCGCGTTCGATTCCGCTTGACTGTGCGTTTGTTCTGTAAAGCACGGCGAAATCCTTGTAGCTTCTGCCGTCTCGCACTGCTTTATATATGGTTTCAACTATGGTTCTCGCCTCGGAGTTTTGGTCCTCGAGCTTGCGCAGGGTTATTTTTTTGCCTGCCTCGCCCTTTGTCCAGAGCTCTTTTCCCTTTCGTCCCGAGTTGTTCGCGATGACTGCGTTTGCCGCATCAAGAATGGTTGAGGTTGAACGGTAGTTTTGCTCGAGCTTGATTACCGTGGCATCGGAATATGTCTTGTCAAATTCAAGAATATTGGTAATAGTTGCGCCGCGGAATTTATATATAGACTGGTCGTCATCGCCGACTACCATTATATTTCTGAAGCCGCTCGCGAGCATTGACGTAAGCACGAACTGCGCGTGGTTTGTGTCCTGATACTCGTCTATGCAGACGTACTTGAATTTGCGGCTGTAATAGTCGCGGATATCGTCATTTTCGCGCAGAAGCGTGACTGTATTCATAATTATATCGTCAAAGTCCATCGCGTTTGATTCCTTGAGCTGCTTTTGATATGCGCTATATATACGCGCAATCTTGGACTTTCTGAAATCCCCGTCATTTTCAAGCGCGTACATCTCGGGGGTCATAAGGTTGTCCTTTGCCCTTCCTATCTCCGCGATAACGCTCTTCAGCGGGAAGCTCTTTTCGTCGATATTACAATTTTTCATAGCGGACGCTACCGCTTTTTTTGTATCGTCGGCATCGTAAATTGAGAACTGCGGCTTATAGCCGAGTCTGTCGAAGTTTACACGCAATATTCTCATACATATTGAGTGGAACGTTCCCGCCCAGATGTCGTTTGCATAAGACTCGTCGTTGTCAAACGCCTGCGAAAGTCTTGCCTTTATCTCGTTTGCCGCCTTGTTTGTAAAGGTTATTGCAAGCACGCGATATGGCGGACAGGGATTGTGCGCAAAGTCGGGCAGCATTGATTCGGCAAGAGTCGTGCCATCAGAGGACAGTGCCGCCTCCATCTCTTTTATGTACGTATCGTCAACAAAATCGGGTATGAAGTTATTAAAATAAGCGTCGCCGTATTTGATTATAAACACTATTCTGCGTACGAGAACGGTGGTTTTTCCGCTTCCTGCGCCCGCAAGAACAAGCAGAGGATTGTTTACCGTGTAAACGGCTCTCCTCTGCTCCGGGTTAAGATTTGAATAGCATTTGTCAAATAATGCGCGCTTCAGTGTAAGGTATTTTTCGTCTCTGTTCATATATGTAACCTGCTCGGTAATGGGTTGTTGCTTGTGCAACAACCCATTTTTTTATTATCAGTAGTTCTTGTTCTGGCTGTTATTCTGATTTCTGTTCTGAGAATTATTCTGAGAGTTGTTCTGAGAATTGTTCTTGTTCTGGTTGTTGTTCTGATTCTTGTTCTGATTCTGATTGTTCTTGTTCTGATTCTGGTTGTTCTGGAAATTGTTCTGGTTGTTCATAACTTAAAAATTCCTTTCAAAATTTGCTCTGTTGGGCAAATATATTTTTATCGGAATTTCTACAGTTTATTCACGCAAGAGAATATCTTGAAGATATTTCTTTTTTGAGTGTGTTTCCAAACCAAATTGCGTATGCTGCAAACGCGATGTCGCATACAAAGGTAAATACAAAGGACATTCTGATATACCACGCGTTAGAATAGCTTGTCAGGAAGTATACGTAATAAATTGTGACTGCGCTACTCAAAATTGCGAGTAAAATAAGAATAATTTTGGATTTTTTAAGCTCCTCAAAGAAGAGATCTCCCTTGCAAAGCACATCTTTGTCCTTAGGTGCGGCATGTGTTTTTGCTACGTCTGCAAATAACAGCACACAGGATATTACAAGTATTACAAAAAATACCGCGTCTGCTATATCTGCATAAAACATAGCTTGAAACTTATTGTACGCATCGGTGATCTTTTGCGCCGCCTGGGGATAATATTCATTGAAGAATCTCAACGACAGTGTCCACGATGCCGCGGATATAAAACCGTAAATCACGGACAGCGCCGAAACCAGCTTCCATCGTGGCGAGAATTTACGAAGACTGCACGCGCCGAAAAGTATTACTGCGGCACCTACAAAGTCGGGTAAAAAGTTGAAATAATCGCCGTATAAATCGATTGATAGCGCGAGTCCCATGCAAATTATCCCTATTCCGAAGATAAGGCGTCTTTTTACAAACAGAAGCGGACGGGTCTCTCGCAATACTGTGTATTTTTTTGATATGTTGTCAATAAATGACTTGTCCTTCTTTATTGCGGTTATGTAGCTTATGCTCTTAATGAACCAAATGATGCCTATCACTAAGGAAATTATTACGGCAAATACTCTTAAAATTCCAACGAATCTGTATTCGGAGTTGTTTATGAGAGACGTGAATTCGGGCAAACACGCGAGTGCTGCCTTTGAAATCACGAAAATTCTCGTGATGAGCAGTACGGACTCGGTGCGGTTTTCTTTCCCTTTTTTGTTTTTGAACATCGCAGAGCCGTCACAAAGCATACCGAGATTGGCAAATCCCTCGTAAAGCTCCTTGAATGCGGGGAGAAGGACAATAATATCGGCTATACCGAAAACAAACGTCATTATCAGAAGGGTTATGCTTCGCTCGGACTCAATTACAAGTCCGAAAAGTATCGCTAATGCCACAAGCTCGGCAATTCCAACGTATATAGCGCGCTTGAATTTTACTCTTGCCTCTTCAAAATGAACGTTGATATCCGAAAGCTTAGTCAAGGCAAAATACATAAGCACGCAGCCAAAAAGATCGGGTATCGGGTCAATAGCCGCAAATTCGGGATTAAATAAGAAGAAAAATGATGCAATCATAAGTGAAAAGCCCATTCTCTTTTGCTTGGTATTCATAATTTTGCCTCCTTTCGATTATTTTTTCTTGTGTTTTTTCTTATTGTGCTTTCTGTTTTTCATATCCTCGATCTTTTTGTTGTAATAATCGAGGGTCTCCTGCTCTTTTGCGTCGTTTCTGGCATTTATCTTGTTTATAAACTCAAATCGCGAGGGCTTTCTGTTCATTTCCTCGTCTCCCTGCGGGCATATAAACGCGTAGCACTTGAATATCAGCGCAAGGTTAAGTGCGGTATATACCAGCATAAGTATAACAAGGAGCGAATAAAGGAAGCTCAGATCGTTCTGAATGAAATCAAACGGCAGGAATAAAAATAGCTGAAACAGATTATAAATGCCTACGAAGATCATATTTCTAAAGGCCTTTACGCGTATATCGGCAAAATCAACGCGGCGCGCAAGGTCTGCTATGCCGTACAGAAGCGCGAGATTGAATATAAGCTCGATGGCAAATTCAATTATCTCAAACGTATCTTTAAGCCACTGTATATTTGCAAGCATTCCGAGACCGATAAGTGTGTCGATACCCGCAAAGCTCTCAAAGAACGAGCAGAATATCATAAGCACGCAAGCAATTATAGCATAAAGGAACGTAGGACAATATTTGCGAAGCTCGGACAGTGCCCAGAACATCATAACGTATCCGATAAGCATTCCGATAAAGCTATACGTTCCAAGCATTGAAAATATGGCCGCGATACAGTATCCTAAAAACAGTATTCCAAATCCCATATTAAAATCCTTTAATTTGCGGAATTTGCGCCGCAGCAGTTCTTGTATTTTTTACCCGAGCCGCAAGGACAGGGCTCGTTTCTTCCGACCTTGCTCGACGTCTTGGGCACGTTAACCTTTTTAACGGTTGTTTTCTTTTCACCGCCAGCAAAGCCCGCGTTTATGGGATTTGCAACCTGAACTCGCTTTATCTCCATCTTGGGTCTGGGTATGATAGAAAGGAGCGTTCTTACTGTCTTTTCTCTTATCTCGTCTATCATTACGTCGAACATCTCGCCGCCAATGATACGGTATTCTGTGACAGGATCTCTGTGCGCATATGACTGAAGTCTTATAGTGTCCTTAAGGTCGTCCATAGCGTCGATATGCTCCATCCAAGCGCGGTCAACATTCTGCAAAAGCACGGCTCTCTGTATCTCGAGATACTGTGCCTCTCCGAAAAGTTCTTCCTTTTCGGCGTACTTTGAAAGCGCCTTATCACCGAGAATATGAACTATATCGTCTACCGAGAGCTGTGAGAGCTGCTTTTCCTCAAACACAAGGTCGCCCTCGTCGCAAACGTAGGTAAGATCCGCGCGGAGCGCGTCAAGATCCCAAGATATGGGCTCGGCATCTCCAAGATGCGAGCGAACGATATCGTTTATGCTGGATACGATAAGCTTTTTGATGGTTTCCTTGATACCGTCGCCGCCGTCGAGAACGTCTTTTCTCTGTCTGTAGATTATAGTTCTCTGCTGGTTCATTACGTCGTCGTAGGAAAGGACGTACTTACGGCGCTTGAAGTTTGCATCCTCAAGGCTTGCCTGTGCTCCCTCTATTCTGTTGGAAAGGATACGTGCGTCGATGGGGGTATTTTCGTCAAGTCCCATTTTATCTACGAGCCCGATAAGCTTATCAGAGCCAAACAGTCTCATAAGATCGTCCTGAAGTGACAGATAAAATCTTGATTCACCGGGGTCGCCCTGACGTCCTGCACGTCCGCGGAGCTGATTGTCTATACGACGGCTCTCGTGTCTTTCAGTACCGAGAATGAAAAGTCCTCCGACCGCCTTGACCTGCGCAGCTTCGGGCGCAATTTCTTCCTTATATTTTTCGTAAAGCTCGGAGAATATCTCTCTTGCCTTGAGTATTTCGGGGTCTTCTGTGATAGACGTTCCGTTTGCCTCGGCGATTATCTCGTCGGGGATATCCATAGAGCGCATTTCTTTCTTTGCAAGGAACTCGGGGTTTCCGCCGAGCATAATGTCAGTACCACGTCCCGCCATGTTGGTGGATATGGTGACTGCGCCAAACTTACCTGCCTGTGCGACTATCTCGGCTTCCTTGGCGTGATACTTTGCGTTGAGGACGGTGTGAGGAATTCCAACGTTTCGAAGCTTACGCGAAAGCTCCTCGGACTTTTCAATAGAGACCGTACCTACAAGCACGGGCTGTCCCTTTTCATGACATTCGCGTATCTGCTCAATAATAGCGTTGTACTTTCCGTTTATAGTTTTATAAACTCTGTCGTCGTGATCGCGTCTTATCATAGGCTTGTTGGTAGGTACTTCTACCACGTCAAGCTGATATATCTCGCGGAATTCGTTTTCCTCGGTGAGCGCGGTACCCGTCATACCCGAGAGCTTTCTGTACATTCTGAAGTAGTTCTGGAACGTGAT
The DNA here is from genome assembly GCA_045659745.1 of Eubacteriales bacterium. Taxonomy (GTDB): domain Bacteria; phylum Bacillota; class Clostridia; order Oscillospirales; family CAG-272; genus SVTX01. The sequence goes on along the minus strand of JAZRCL010000043.1, from coordinate 6,060 downwards.
AGTTGCAAGAGTCTTGTTCTCTTTCTCTATTTTTACGCCCTCTTTTGCCTCGATGGCCTGATGAAGACCGTCGGAGTATCTACGGCCGGGCATAACGCGCCCTGTGAACTCATCAACTATCATAACGCCCTGATCAGTCACCATATACTGCTGATCGCGGTGCATTGTGCCATGAGCCTTTATAGCCTGATTGATGTAGTGAGCAAGCTCCGCGTTTTCGGGGTCAGCGTAGTTCTCTACCTCAAAGTATTTTTCTGCCTTTGCAGAGCCACGGGGTGTGAGGACTGCGTTTCTTGCCTTCTCGTCAACCACGTAATCTGCGTCTATTTCGTCAAGCTCCTGCTTGGTGTCCATTTCCTTGGTCACGTGCTTTTTAAGTGTACGTACAAATCTGTCAGCTCTGTCGTACATGTCGGTAGGCTCGTCACCCTCGCCCGATATGATAAGAGGAGTTCTTGCCTCGTCTATAAGAATAGAGTCAACCTCGTCGACTATCGCGAAATCATGTCCTCTCTGCGCAAGTCTTTCCTTGTATATGACCATGTTGTCACGGAGATAGTCGAAGCCAAACTCGTTGTTTGTTCCGTAAGTAATATCAGCGTTATAAGCCGCCTGCTTTTCTGCGGGGCTCTGTCCGTGAACTACAAGACCCGTGCTGAGTCCCATAAAGCCGTAAACACGACTCATTTCCTCGTAGCCGTAGCGAGCAAGGTACTCGTTGACCGTGACGATATGAACGCCCTTGCCTGTCAGCGCGTTAAGGTATGCGGGGAGAGTTGCAACGAGAGTCTTACCTTCACCTGTTTTCATCTCGGCTATTCTTCCTTGGTGCAGAATGATACCGCCTATGAGCTGAACGTGGAAGGGGCGCTTGCCGAGAACTCGGTCGTCAGCCTCTCTTATTGCCGCGTATGCGTCGGGCAGAATATCGTCAAGTGTCTCACCGTTTGCAAGACGTTCCTTAAGCCAAGGAGTTATGGCTTTGAGCTCGTCGTCGGACATTTTTGAATACTTATCCGCAAGAGCTTCTATCTTTGCAGCTATTTTTTCAACTTTTTTGACCTGTTTTTGACTATACGTTCCGAAAAGTCCCATAAAATTTATAACCTCCGTACGCCGAATTGGCGATAAAAATCAATCTAAAATGTATAAAAACATACAATACACATTATTATACCATAAAATTAAATATAAAGTAACTTTTTTTTGTAAATTTTCGTAAAATACTTGAAAAGATTTTATTTTTAAGATATAATTCAAGTACAATTACAAAATAATAGCAAAGGACTGAAAAAATTGCACATAAATATTGTTTTACACGAGCCCGAGATACCTCAGAACACAGGCAATATCGCGCGCACCTGCGCGGCAACTGGCGCTTCTCTGCATCTTATACGCCCTCTCGGCTTTGAGATAGACAACGCAAAGCTCAAGCGCGCGGGACTTGACTATTGGGACAAGCTCGACATAAGATTTTACGACGGACTTGAGGATTTTTACAACAAGAACCCCGAGGCAAAGGTATATTATTTCACGACCAAGGCGCAGCACACATACGCGGATATAAAATATCCCGAGCAGACGTGGATAATGTTTGGAAAAGAGACCAAGGGGCTTCCCGAGGATCTGCTTTTTGATAATCCCGACACCTGCGTTCGTATTCCTATGAGAGATAAGCTCCGCTCCCTTAACCTTTCAAACGCAGTGGCTATCGCAGTCTACGAGGTGCTTCGTCAGTATGATTTTGAGGGTCTGCGCGGTGACGGCGAGCTTACCAGCTTTTCTTGGAATGACGCGGAAAGAGATACGTACAAATAACAAAGGAATGTATAAATGAATAAGAATTTGAAAGTAACTGTCGCTATGAGCGGCGGAGTTGACAGCGGTGTTTCGGCTTTGCTTATAAAGCAGGCGGGATTTGAGACTGCGGGCGCGACCATGAGGCTTTATACGCCAAAGGACGCGTCAGTCCCCTGTCACACCGAGCAGGATATACTCGACGCGAAAAATCTCTGTCATTCGCTTGGCATTGAGCATACGGTATATGATTTTGGCGACGAGTTTTACAAGCACGTAATTGAAAACTTTATGCAGACGTACATTTCGGGCGGCACGCCGAATCCTTGTATAGTCTGCAACAAATATCTCAAGTTTGGCGCGTTGCTTGACGCGGCGCAAGCCGACGGCGCGGACAAGATAGCCACGGGTCATTACGCGATAATTGAAAAAGATAGCTCGGGCAGATATCTTTTGCGAAAAGCCAAGGATACAAGCAAGGATCAGACTTACGTTTTGTGGTCGCTTGACCAAAGACAGCTCTCGCGCACCCTCCTCCCTCTAGGTGAGTACACAAAGGCAGAAATACGCGAGATCGCCGCGCAGAACAACCTTATAAATGCCCATAAGTCCGACAGTCAGGACATCTGCTTTGTTCCCGACGGAGATTACGCTTCGTTTATAACACGTGAGTGCGGATACGAAAGCCGACCCGGCAACTATATTGACATAAACGGAAATATTATCGGCAAACACAAGGGTGTAATTCACTACACCATAGGTCAGCGCAAGGGGCTTGGCATTTCTGTTGGAAAGCATATATTCGTAAAGGAAAAGAACGCCGAGAACAACACGGTCACGCTCTCGGACGAGGAGTTTATCTTCTCAAGAAAAATAGTGCTTAAAAATATAAACCTTATTCCCTTTGATAGAATTGACTCGCCCATTCGTGTTGAGGCGAAAATAAGATACAGTCAAAAGGTCTGCCCCGCTGTTGCCGAGCAGACGGGCGAGGACGAGATAACTCTCACGTTTGATACACCGCAGCGTGCGGCGGCGATAGGTCAGTCGGCGGTAATGTACGACGGTGATTATCTTGTCGGCGGCGGTATAATTGCAGGTGTTAAATAATGAAAAATCCCACGGTTGACCGTGGGATTTTGATTTATTACTGCTCTTTTTCTTTTACGAGAATTATATCCGACGCGTAAGGCAGAGTCTTTATCCAGTCGCAGAAGACGTGCCATTCCGCGAGCTTATGTGACTTGCGCGCGTAGTATATGCCTATGAGGTTTTCATAGTTGAGAGTCACGGTTCTCATCTGGTTGTAGGACGAGGGCAAAAGCTGTATCATATTGTGCCAATGCTGTTTGTTAGTCGTATCCTCGAGAAACGCAAGTCTTTCCTTTTCAAGACAAGAAATAACCGCGTCAAGCATCTGGAGTGTGGACTCGTCCATTCGGTCATGGGAAAAGTCGTCTCTGACAAATTCCTTTGCCTGAATCTTGTGCATGGTCGAAGTGGAGTTTGCCACTGTTCCGACCTTATAGGTATCAAATTCCTTCCACCAATAAAAAGGTGCTGTGATATCAACAGAGACGAATATCTGGCGCAGATATTTTCTGTGGTCGCTTCCTGCGCGCGCCAAGCGGACAGCCAAGGAAAGATCATTTTCACCAAGGACGTAGTTTCCCTTCTCGTCATAATAGCTGTCGCTTCTTGCCCAGCTGTTAAGAGGATTTCTTGCGCCTCTGATGGCGTTTTCAAAATTCATTACCGAAACTCTTTCAACCTTAAGCATGATATATCTCCTTTTGTCATAATTCAACTATTTATAACATTATACCACATATTTGATTAATCGTCAATTAAACATATTGACCCAAATTATTTGACCAGTTCTATTGACTTTGTACAATAATTCATTTATAATAAAAAGTGTAAATATTAAATATAAGGAGCTTTTATGGAGCCTGCAATTCTTATTTTATGTATAATATCCTGTGTAATGACTGCGGTGTCCTGTATTATCGCCGCGCTGCTCTGGAGCAAGGTTAAAAATCTTGAAAATAATAACTCGCGAGAGGATATAAGTCGCTTGCGCGAGGATATTCTAAACGAGCTTTCCCGTAACAGAAGCGAGCAAAGCAATCAGAGTCACAATCAGAGAAAAGAGCTTGCCGAAAGTCTTGATAAGGTGGGCAAAAATATAGAAAGTCTTTCGCGCACAAATTCCGAGCAGCTCACGGCTATATACCGCGATATGTTCTCAAAGCTCAACGAGATACGCGACAGATCCACCGAGGACACTCAAAAGCAGAACGAAAGAATACAGGCGTCTCTTGAAAAGATACGCGAGAGCAACGAAAAGAAGCTTGACGAGATGCGCGCGGTGGTTGACGAAAAGCTCACCGCTACCCTTACCGAGCGACTTGACTCGTCGTTTAAGACCGTCTCCGAGCAGCTTACCAATCTCTACAAGGCTCTTGGCGAGATGAAGGAGATGTCGGGCGGTATCACAGAGCACGTTTCCACACTTAACCGTGTGCTTACAAACGTCAAGGCGCGTGGCACGTGGGCAGAGGTTCAGCTTAAGAATATTCTTGACCAGACTATACCGCAGATGTACGTTGAAAACTACGCTCCAAGTGAAAGATACAAGGACAGAGTTGAATTTGCTATAAAGATACCCTCGGGTGAAAATTACAGCGAAATTACCTATCTTCCCCTTGACTCCAAGTTCCCCATTGAGGACTACATACGTCTTTGTGACGCGGCAGACCGCGCGGATAAGGATGCGCTTGAGAAGGCTCGTCACGACCTTGAGGACAGAGTGCTTCACGAGGCAAAGACTATTGCAAAATATATCAACGTTCCCAAGACAACGCCGTTTGCAATTATGTACCTTGCTACCGAGGGACTTTACGCCGAGATCGCTTCGTCAAGAAACGGTCTTGTGGAGAAGATTCAGCGGGAGTGCAACGTGATGATTGCAGGTCCTACGACTATTACCGCGCTTCTCAATTCCCTTTCTATGGGCTTCAAGATCGCTGCTATAAACGAAAAGGCAAACGAGGTGCGCAAGATTCTTTCTGCCGTCAAGGGTCAGTACGAAACCTTTGGAAATCTGCTTGACAAGGCAAAGAAAAAGATTGACGAGGCGGGACGCACGCTTGATACCGCACAGCACAGAAGCAGCATTATTCAGAAAAAGCTCAAGGCTATCGAGTCGGTAAGCTCGGCTGAGGCTGACGCCTTGCTTGAAATAAATTCCGAGGAGATCCCCGAGGTCATTATTGATGAGGAATAAATAAAATCCGCAGAGAATTCTCTGCGGATTTTTCTTTAGTAGGATATCATATCAACAAACTGTCTTGCGGTTCTAGGATTGCGTCCGCCTCCGCGGATTGCAAATGCTTCTGCTTTCGTGATAAGCTCGTCGTCGGGCATATTTATTCCCTCGCGGCGTGCAAGCTCACGTACGATATGCGCATAACCCTCTCTGTCGGACTTGAGATATGTTATCGTGAGCCCAAAGCGAGCCGAGAGAGAGACCGTTTCCTGCACCATATCCGCGGTGTTTACCGAGTCCTGGCGCGCGGATGCGGATTCCTTTATCATATGGCGGTGATTAGAGGTCGCGTAAATGAGAGTGTTGTTTCCTCTGCCTGTGACTCCGCCCTCAAGAGTAGCCTTCAGGGCGCAGAAGTCCTTGTCGTCGGATGTAAACGTAAGGTCGTCTATAAAGAAAATAAATTTCAAGGGATTGCCGTGCAGATGCTCGGTGATTTTTGGGATAAGCGAGAGTTGGTCCTTCTTGAATTCTATAAGGCGGAGTCCGCGGTCTGACATACTGTTTACAAGAGCCTTGACCGTGGAGGATTTACCCGTGCCCGCGTCGCCGTAAAGCAATACGTTATTGGCGGGACGCGATGACAAAAATGCCTCGGTGTTTGTGATTATCTTGCCTCTTTCCTGCTCGTATCCCACCATATCCGAAAGGCTTATCGGGTCGGGGTTTTTGATAGGTAGAATCTCGCCACACTCACCTATTACAAACATTTTGTATTTTGCGAAAATGCCATATCCCTTGGTGTTTATCTGCGCCATTCTTTCGTGATAGAGGGTTGTAAAATCAATGTTGCTTATGCGCCATACGGGCAAGTTTTCGCATACTACGAGCTCGCGTACGTCCGCTCCGTCATACTTCGATATTTCCTCAATTATTCCAAGCTCGCGGTCAAGCATATCCTCATAGAGCTTGTCTGTTCCATTGCCCGAAAT
>JAZRCL010000042.1:0-9531 GCA_045659745.1 Eubacteriales bacterium | reverse complement strand
GAGTTTACCGCCGCCTGACCTATGGCGTGTGTTGGAAGCTTTGTGACAAAAGTGCTGTCCATACCGTAGTTTGCCAAGGACACCGCCACATTTGCCTCGCCTCCGCCAAAGGTAGCTTGCATCTGATCGTTCTGAAAAAATCTGTAATATCCGTTAGGTGCTAAACGAAGCATCAGCTCTCCAAAGGTTATTATTTTAGGCATTACGTCTTGCCTCCTTGATCTTTTCGACGGACCAGCGCGATATTTCCTCGACCTTGTCCCATTGCTTGCTTTCAATAAGCTTTTGCGCTACCATATACGAGCCTCCGCACGCGAGAACGTTCGGGCAAGAGATATAAGACTCTATATTATCAAGCGACACTCCCCCTGTGGGAATTACCTTCAAAGTCGGGAAAGGTCCGCTGAGCGCCTTTATCATGGCAACTCCCCCCGACTGCTCCGCGGGAAAGAATTTTACCACCTCAATCCCATACGACATCGCCATCTGATACTCGGTAGGCGTTATACAACCGGGAAATACGGGGGTTTTCTTTTTTCTGCAATACTCAACAGTTTTCTCGTCAAATCCGGGAGTCACTACAAAATCCGCTCCCGCGTCCTCGGCAATCTTTGCCTGCTTTTCATTCAGCACCGTTCCCGCGCCAACGATCATATCGGGAAAAGACTTCTTTATTGATGAAATTGCCTTTTCCGCGCCCTCAGATCTGAATGTTATCTCTACCGCGTCAATCCCCCCGCGCCTGAGCGCTTCGCAAAGCGGGAGCGCGTCCGCCTCGGGCTGATACAGAGTGACTACGGGTATGATTCCTATTTTGTGTATGCGCTCTGCTACACATTGATCTGTCTTTGCGTTTTTCATAATATTTTCAATTATATTTTCCATTACGTCCTCCAAAAATTATAAAATTACACTCCCGAATACGCCGAAAATCCACCGTCGACGGGTATAACAACGCCCGTAATAAAGCCCGAAGCCTTGTCGTCAAGCAGAAAAAGCAGACTGCCCTCAAGCTCACACACATCTCCAAATCTGCTCATAGGAGTTGCGTCGAGTATTTTTCTCGTGCGATCAGTGGCACTGCCATCAGCATTCCACAAAAGATTTGCATTTTGAGCCGTAGAGAAAAATCCGGGGGCTATGGCATTGACACGTATTCCTGCCCTTGAAAAATACACCGCCAGCCATTGCGTGAAATTTGACACAGCCGCCTTTGCCCCCGAATACGCAGGAATTTTCGTAAGCGGCCTGTATGCATTCATCGAGGAAATATTGAGTATACTGCACCCCGACTTGCCTATCATCTGCTGTGCGAAAACCTGCGTTGGTATGAGCGTTCCAAGGAAATTCAGGTCAAGCACCTGACGTATTCCCTCCTCGGTCAGCGAGAAAAAGCTTTTTGTCTGAGTGTCTATAGCTTCACCCTTAAAATACTCGTGATCCGTTGTGGCATTGGGGTTGTTTCCACCTGCGCCGTTTATGAGTATATCGCACCCGCCAAGCGACTCCCCTACCTTCTCCGCAACCTCAATACAGTTTTGTTTGTTCAGCACGTCGCAGACAAACGCTTCTGCAATACCGCCCTCCGAGTTTATCTCCTCGGCAAACGCCTGCGAGCGCTCTTTGTTTCTGTCAAGAAGCGCAACCTTAGCTCCTGCCCTCGCTACCACCTTGGCAAAATTCGAGCAGATAACTCCTCCGGCACCCGTAATGACGACTACCTTTCCCGAAAGATCCGTATTCCATATATTCTTACTCATTATAGTCCTCCGCATAAAATTTCCATGTCAAGCGACGGTTTTGACCTGCTCTTATTTTTTGATTTTTATTTTCTGCAGCTCACTGTTGACAAGTCTTATAGCTTTCTCGCCGTCGATTCCTGTTTTTTGTTCTATCTGCCCGTTTTCAAACATTCCCTCGGGGGTCTGCTCTGACATTATCATGAGCATGGATTTTTTGATATTCATTCCCATAATACTTGACAGCGCGTGAGCGAGAATATCACCCGCCTCATCCGAATCAAGTATTTCCCGAATAGTATTTTTTATTGAGTAATATCCCTCATCAAAGGTCATCTCGCCCGTGTCTCTGTTCTCTTTCCCCTCAAACCAGTTGCCAACAAATCCCTGATTATCCTCCTTGAGAACAAAGCCCTCGGGTTCCTTCTGCACACAGCGAATTACTGTTGTATCTTTTACTGTACCGCTTTTTGCAACGATGGTATTTGCTCCGTCCGCAAGCTTTACGTCAGTAAACTCAAACACGTATTTTCCTTCAACACTTCCAACCTTTTTGCCGTTGACGTAAAGACTTACGTTATCACAGTTAGAATAAACCTTGACAGTTATCTTCTCGCTTGCGCGGTCTCTGTATCTCTTGGAGCATATATGAACAAAGGGCTCAGACGACCAATACGCCTTGCAGATATAGAACGAATCCTTCTTTATTGCTCTGTCAAAGCTTACAAGTCCCTTGTTGTTTCGCCCCGACACACCGCCCTCATCCCGCGCGTCACAGCCGAAATCAAACATATTCCAAACGTAGCTTCCCCAGATCCAGTCGCGCTCCTCAAGTAGCTTTAGCATATGCTCGTGATAAAGCGCCTGATATTCCTCGCTGTAATCTCCCATACGGGGATTTTCATTGTGATAGGTTATAATTCCCTCGCAACCGTATTCGGAAATACCTATCGCACGCTCGGGGTATTTTTTGTGGAACTCGTCAAACCATTTCTCGTTATCTTCAAGCTTACCGCCGTACCAACCGAAATAATGATTGTACGCGAGAATGTCGGTTATCTGATTTTGTTCATCGTCTTGCGGTAGCATACTCACCTGAGCCATAGTGGTGACTCTGGTGTTATCAATACTGTGCGTAAGGTCGTTAAGCTCGCGTAGATTTTTGAGCAAAGTATCCGACGAACCGCCTATGGTTATCTCGTTTGAAATTCCCCAGAAGCAGATGCTTGTATAATTGTAATTCTGATAGATAAGCTCCCTCATTTGCGAGATGCAGTTCTTATGAGCCTCGGGATCATCATTCATTTTGCTGATAAAGGGTATCTCCGCCCAAACGACAAAGCCGTATCTGTCGCAAAGCTCGTAAAACTCCTCGGCATGCTGATAATGAGCAAGACGCACGGTATTCGCGCCCACCTCGGATATAAGCATAGCATCTCTTATATGATCCTCAAGACTCAGCGCAAGACCCTTGTTGTGTCTGTCTCCGTGTCTTGAAACTCCGCGAAGCGGCGTAAGTTCGCCATTGAGGAAAAAGCCTTTTTCGGAGTCCACAAAAAAGCTTCTGAAGCCGTGACATATATTCACGTTGTCAAGCACCTCGTTGCGACGTATAAGCTGAGCCTCAATGCAGTAAAGATACGGATCCTTTACTCCCTGCCACAAATGCACCCTGTCAATCTCAATCTGCGTCTCGGGGCTTTTGGCATCGCAGAAAATCTCGGCTACCGAGTTGCCCTCACCGTCATAAACAGTATATCTTACGCAATCGTCAGGTTGGGGGGTGACTACGTAGCTTTTAAGATGCAGAGTCGCGCTTCTGCCGTCGTGTATATCAGAATAGGCCTCAACCCCATCCGCACCGTAAAAATCAAGGTCAAAATGCGTACTTTCCACCTCGATAAGCTTAACGGAGCGGTGTATGCCACCGTAAAAGGTAAAATCCGCCATCTGAGGATAAATATCGCTTACGGCAGAGTTATCCACACGTACCGCAAGAACGTTTTTTCCCTTTCTGATGTAGGGCGTAATATTCGCTCTGAAGCGGCTGTATCCGCCCTTATGCTGTGTCACAAGCTGACCGTTCAGATACACCTTGCACTGACTTGCAACTCCGCCAAACTCAATATAATACAATCTCGAGTCCAGAATCTGCAAAAATTCAAGCTCCTTGGCATAACAGCATTCGCCTCGAAAGTAATCTGCGCCGCCGTCCTGCCCGTCGTACGCGTTCCACGTGTGCGGCAGATTTATCTTCTCCCATCCCTGCGAATGTGTGAGCAAAGTCTTTTGCTTTTCCTTTGTAAAATACCAGCCGTTGTTTATTATGACCTCTTTACGCATTGGAGTCCTCTCCCCCTATATTTTGATTTCGTTCTTTCAAAACGGATATATTCTCCGCCACGCGATGCTTGTTCAAGGGGTAAATAAATGCAAGTGACATAGCAACCGTGACGTAAAGTATCGCTGGTATAAGAGTGGCTATGGTATATATTCCGTTTGCCACCGACTCCGACTGCACCTGAACCGACGAGTCAAAGCCTATCCAGCTGAGCGTCCAGCCGCCAAGTCCGCCCGCTACCGCCTGACCGACCTTTCGAGCGAAGGAATAAACGGCATACACCGTGCCGTCCTCTCTGTGACCGCTTCTTACCTCTCTGTCGTCTATTATATCCGTAATTATTGCCCACATTATAAGATTAAATATTCCAAAGCCCATAAATCCGAAAAGATTTATTATAATATAAGTCCAAACGGATTTTGTCCTCAAAAAGAACAACAGAAAACAGGATACCGCGCCGCAAATACTGCCGAAAACTCCAAGCTCTTTTTTACCAAATCTTCGCACCAATGGTACGGCCAGGGGTGCGAGCGCCAACGAGGGTATCATACTTACAATGCTCATTATCGCAATACCGTTCTTGTCCTTGAAATAGTCGATAAAGAGATACTGATTTATAGATTGCGACAAAAGCTGCGCCGCCAAAATTCCGATAGACGCGAGAATTATTCCTATAAGCGCGCGGCTTGTCACGAGCGCCTTGAAGGTCTCGCCAAAGCTTGCCTTTAGATGTCTTTTGGGCTCTGTGGGCTTTAATCTCTCTGTGGTAAGAAAATAACACGCCAGATAGCAAACAACTGTCAAAATCGAGAAAATACCCGCTACAAGCGTAAATCTATTACCAATTACTATCTGATTTCCTGCCGCGTCAGTCTGGTACACGATAAGCGGCACTCCAACACCGATGATAATGTTGACGAATGCCGACGCAACACTTCGGAAAGTAGATAATGCGGCACGCTCATCTGATTCCGCACTTACTACCGACGCCATAGATCCGTACGGAATATTTATCGAGGTATAGAAAATACTGCTCCAGAGTAGATAAGTGACAAACATATAAACTATCTTTACAGTCATAGACGCACCCGCAAGCGAGCTTTGATACATCAAAAAGCTGGCAAGCGCGACAGGGCCGCACATGCGTCTCAGCCACGGTCTGAATTTACCGTCTCGGGCTGGTCGGGCTCTATCCACTATTCTCCCCATTGTAATGTCGGTGACGGCATCCACAAATCTCGCTATAAGGAACATAGTTCCCACGAGCGCCGAGGAGATACCAAGCACCTTAGTGTAAAACACGAGCAAGAAAACGCTCGCAAAGGTAAAGGTAAAATCGTTTCCGAAATTACCAAGCATATATCCAATCTTATCTCGCCACCCAAACGGGCGCAGTTCTTTTGAGTCTGTCATTTTGAAATCCTCCGTTATACCTGTTTTTTGCCGCGCGGAACCGGTGAGTTTTACTCTCTTCGGCTATGCAATACGCGCAAAAATAGTAATCATATTTTTATTTTTTCCCGATATAACGCAAATATTCTAAAATAAAAAAATCGGTCTGCGCTAACGCAGACCGATTTTATCTTTTATTTATATTTTTTAGCCAAGCCACCCTCAGAAGTCTCACGGTAATTTACCTTTAAGTCCTTACCTGTCTCATACATAGTCTCAACTATCATATCAAAGGTTATCATACGCGAGTCGGCAAGAAAATCCGCAAGATTTACGGCATTAAGCGCGCGCATCGCCGCTATAGCGTTTCGCTCGATGCAGGGTATCTGCACGAGTCCTCGCACGGGGTCGCAGGTGAGTCCCAAATGATGCTCAATAGATATTTCCGCCGCATATTCTATCTGGTCAAGGTCAAGCTCGTAAAGTTCGCATGCCGCCGCTGCCGCCATAGCGCAAGCCGTGCCTATCTCCGCCTGACAACCGCACTCTGCTCCGCTAATAGACGCATTAGTCTTTATAAGGTTTCCGATAATTCCCGCAGTTGCAAGCGCGTGAACTATCTGCTCATCCGAGAAATTTCTCTTTTTCTGCAAAAACATAAGCACAGCGGGGACAACGCCACACGCGCCGCACGTGGGAGCGGTGACAATCGTACCGCATGACGCATTCTGCTCGCTTACAGCATATGCATATGCGCACACAAGACGGTTTGTCTTTGTTTCCTCGCTCTCGTCGATATGTCTTTGTCTGTAAAGATATTTAGCCTTTCTCTGCGTTCCTATTCCACCGTGAAGAATTCCCTCTTTGGTCAGTCCCACCTTTATGGCGTCCTTCATAATGCCCCAGATAGTATGGAGATATTCCCAAATCTCCTCGCCCTCGCATTCCTCAACGTACTGCCAAAGACGAATTTCCTTTTCGCGGCAATACTCGGAAATTTCGGTAAAGGAATTAAGTGCGTAAACCTCCGCGTGAATATCACGCTCCTCACCCTCAAAAAGCACCTCTCCGCCGCCGACACTGTATGCCTTGGTGCTTACAGTGTGGTCAGGATAGAACGCAAAAAGCTCCATAGTATTGGGATGATATTCAGTCTCAGTCTCGTAATCGAATACTATCTCACATTCTCTGTCAGCAAACACATCAGATATAACCTTGTCGGTCATATGTCCTTGACCTGTTTTTGCAAGCGAGCCGTAAAGAATAACCTTAAAGCTGTGCGCGTCTCTGTTTTCAAGCAGAAATCTCTTTGCCGCATTGAATGGGCCTATGGTATGAGAGGACGACGGTCCTATGCCTATTCTGTATAAATATTTCAAGGATTGCATAATATACCTCTAATCAATCGCATTTCGCAGTAAAACCGACAGCGCTTGGCGTGTCGGTCCTACTGAAATATTATCAGTTTTTGGATTCAAGAAGAACTATAATTCTCTTGAGAAGATCCTCGGTCGTGGGATTAGCCTCACGATCAAGACGTGCTGCCTCTGCAGCCGCAGCTGCCGCTTCAGCTTCTGCCTTTGCCTGCGCCTCTGCCTCAAGTCTTGCCTTTTCGTCAAAGTAAGCCTTTACAGCCTTGCGGTTGCATCTCTTAACACCCGCAGCCTTGAGTTCACATCTCTGCTCCTTGGTGAGTCTGCCCTTCCTTGTCTCAGCACTTCTATTCTTCATGTTGTTGATAGCGCGAACGATAATAAAGAGAACGAACGCGATAAGAATGAAGTTGATAATAGCATTGATAAATGCGCCCCAGTCTATGTAGATAGAATTTGCAAGGTCTATTTCCTGACCGATAACCGCGCCCTCTGCGTCAAGCACGTCCTTATAAACAGGTGCGCCGAGGAAGGTGTATATCTCGCTGAGCGAGTCCTTACCCAGAATAAGTGCAAGAAGCCAGTTGATAATAGGCTTGAGTATGAAATTACTCATTCCGTTAACGATAGCAGTGAAAGCACCGCCGACGATAACACCGACGGACATATCAAGAACGTTTCCGCGGGTTATGAATTTCTTGAATTCAGCAAAAAAATTTTTCATTTTTTTCTCCTAATAGTTTTTTGTTTACTAAATCATTATAACATTGAGATATCGGTTTTGTCAAGTGTATTCGACAAAATATGAAGACAAAGGCATCGGCAATTTATGCCGATGCCCATGCTTATTCTTTAACCAATTAAATATCGTAAAACGTGCTATGAAACGCCTCAGGCATTTTGTCGTCAAGAGGCATAGTGCGGACGTATGAATACTTACCTAACATCGTCGGCAGATAATTGCCCGCTCCAACAACTATATGCTCGAGAAGATTTACTCCTACGACCGAAAGTGCCGCTTCTACCGCGCGAGTCACTTCTCTGTCCTCTCTGGACGGAAGCGCGCATCCATCAGGGTGATTGTGCGCCAAAATAACGCTGGACGCTTTTTTATAAAGTGCCTTCTGCGCGATAAGTCTGTAATCCACCATTGATCCGTTTATGCTACCGTCAGAAATGTTTACACATTCGATAAGCCTCATAGAATTATCAAGAAGCATTATACACACTCTTTCGTTGGTAACCCCTGAAAAATATCCAAGCAGGTATTCACCTATTTTGGATACCCTGTCAAGCACCTCGCCCTCTCTCACCTCTGATAGAACACAACGACGGTTTATGTCACGTATGATACCCAAAAGCACAGCAGAATGTATTTTTATACCGCTTACCTCGTAGAGCTCCTCGGGAGTAGCCTCAAGCACCCTACGCAGACTTCCAAATCTGTCTATAAGCTGATGAGCCATTACGTTGGTATCCTTTTGAGGAACGGAGTAAAACAGTATCATCTCCAAAACCTCGTGGTCCGCAAAGCACTCAAGACCGTGCTCCAGATACTTTTTTCTTACTCTTTCTCTGTGATTTTTATGTGGATTGACCTTTATTTCTTTTTTATCGGACATTACAATTTTCTCCAATAGATTTTACAAATTCATTAAGCGTCTATAAACTCCGAAACCGTCTTATTAAACGCCTTCGCAAGATAAATCAACTCAATATCGGTTATAAATCTCTGCCCCGACTCCATTCTCTGAATAGCGTTTTTATCGACGTCAAGACCGATGAGCTGTAATCTGTCAGACAGCTCTCGTTGAGATATTCCCATTTCCTTACGAAATTTTGCAATATTTTTGCCACAAATATTGTTTTTTCCGTCACTCGTTTTATTTATAAACATACAAATCCCTGCCTTTTTGACACTTAGTGATTGACAGTTTTATTATATGATATAATTATCCAAATCGTGACAATCAGTAAATGTCATCAGCTTTTCGCATGCAAATTTATAAAAAAATAATAGAAAACGCGTATTCAAAAGTCTATAAACCTTTGAATACGCGAAAGCATATGTCATATCTTTATTTTATATAGTTTCTATCTCCGAGTCGTAATATTGCTCCTGAAAATGCACCGCAGCTTCAATCTGCACTTTCGTAAACTTCATACCAACGGGCGCGGCAACGAGCTTGTCCTCTATGTCGTTGTGACGGTGAACTATGCCAATTATCTGCGCACGATATTCCTCCACGGGCACGTCAACTCCAAGCAAATAAACATCAAGCTCCTCGTCGTCTCCGCCAAGCACACCGGGAATGTATCCATAGTTTATATTATATACAAGAGAATATTTCTCCTTTTTATGTACGTATCCTATCGGACGGTCGATTCCTATATCCACGATCTTACCAAGATATGATTTTACCTGCGCTTTTCTTTCCTCAAAGGTCATTTTTATACCTCTCACAATATTTCTCATAGAAAACAAAAAACAACATCCTTAGATGTTGCGATCTATATAAAACTTTTATAAAAAAGTATACACGATTTAACTTCCAATCGAAAATAGGTAAAGAATGAGTCAGAAAAAGAAACTCAAACTTTAAGAACCCTCAAGGAAATATCCTTGAAAGAGGTTCAAGCCCTCGGTCTATTAGTATCGGTCAGCTGAATACATTACTGCACTTAC
>JAZRCL010000041.1:0-3194 GCA_045659745.1 Eubacteriales bacterium | reverse complement strand
CCACGGGAAAGCTCTCGCCGGGTCTTACCACGAAAATATCCCCCACCGTTACGTCCTCGGCAGGTATTTCCACCTCACGACCGTCTATGAGAAGAGTCGCCTTTTGGGGAGCTAAGTCCATAAGAGAGCGGAGCGCGTCGGTAGTTCTTCCCTTTGAGTATGCCTCAAGGAGCTTGCCGAGAGTTATCAGCGCAAGTATCATCGCCGCGGACTCAAAATACAGCCCGTGCAGATATGTGTGCGCCGTGGCGTGGTCTTCCTTTATCGCCGCAACAATTATCAGAACCGTCAGAACTGCGCTGTATATAAACGACGCGCCCGAGCCGAGAGACACAAGCGTATCCATATTCGGCGAGAGGTGAAGCACACCCTTAACTCCGTTTATAAAGAATTTGCGGTTTATTATCATTATTATAAGCGCAAGTATTCCTTGCAATACCGCGAGCAGTATGGGACTGCGCATAAACGCAGGGAGCGGCCAGCCCCACATTATATGTCCCATTGAGACGTACATCAGAACAAGCAAAAATCCGAGTGACCAGATAAGCCGTTTTATAAGTCTCGGCGTTTCCTTGTCCTCAAGCGCCTCGCGAGCGGATTTTGATACAGACTTATCGCCATCGGCGACCGATGCCCCATACCCCGCTCCCTCGACTGCCGAGATTACGCTCTCGACGTCTATATTTCCCTCAACAGTCATAGAATTCGTGAGCAGATTTACCGCACATCTCTCCACCCCGTCAAGAGAAGATACCGCTTTTTCAACACGGGCGGAGCAAGCGGCGCAGCTCATACCCGTCACGTTAAATTTTTTCATTCTTTATGTATCAAATTCCAAGGAACGCCGCGCCGATAATTCCCGCATCGTTGCCAAGGGTTGCTATACAAACCTTGGTGGGCGTGACCGTGCCGTCGCCGCCGTAGCTTTCTTCCTTTACGATAGGCATAATGAGGTCAAGGAGCTTTTGTCCCTGTCCCGAAATTCCGCCACCGATGGAAAGCACCTCAGGCTGATAGAGATTGATGATATTGGTAATGCCGCAAGCGAGGTAGTAGGAATACTGTTCAATAACCTCTGCCGCAGCCTTATCCCCTGCATCATACGCATCAAATGCCACTCTGCCGTTGACACCGTTGACCGCAAGAGCCTCCATAAGAGTCTCTCTGCCTGCTTCCTTGCACTCGCAAAGCTTTTCCTTTGTCATATTGATAAGAGCCGTTGCCGAGCTGTAAGCCTCCCAGCAGCCACGTCTTCCACAGCCACAAGGTCTGCCACCCGCAGAGATAACGATATGTCCAAGCTCCGCTCCTGCGAAGTTAAAGCCGGCATACACCTTGCCGTCGACTATTACACCGCCGCCAACTCCTGTGCCGAGAGTTATCATAACGGAATTTGTCGTTCCCTTTGCTGCGCCTGCAACCGCCTCGCCCCATGCCGCCGCATTCGCGTCGTTCTCAACGTGAGTCTCAATTCCGTCAAGCTTGTCGGAAAGCTTTTTGCAGATGGGGAAATGTAGAAGCGGAAGGTTGCAGGAATATTCCACAACGCCGTCGCGACTATTTGCGATTCCGGGAGACGCGATACCCACCGCGTCTATCTCATCAAGTGCTATTCCCGACTCCTCGCAGAGTGTACGGCAGAGATATGCCATATCCTCAACTATTCTGTCACCGCCCTCGGTTACTGTGGTGGGAATGCTCTTTTTCTTGATAATGTTGAAATTTCCGTCAACTATTGCCGCCGCGATATTCGTGCCGCCCAAATCAATTCCTATACGATACATACCTAAATCCTCTCTTATCTTTAATGTGTCAAATTTGTTCTTATTTTATATAATGCACTCTGCCCTGCACTCTTTCCTTCGTTGTGCGGGTTTCCGCGGAGTAGCCGAGTATACAGTTGCCAACGCCGATATAGCTGTCGGGAATGCCGCACTCACGAGCGATAGCCCTGCACTCGTCACCCTCAAACATCTCCTTTGCTCTGTGTACCCAACACGAGCCTATACCGAGCGAGAACGCAACGTTCATCATATTACCAAGCGCAAGCGAGCCGTCCTCAACGTGCGTATGCACGTCTCTGTCCGCAAAAACTACGACAACGACAGGCGCATTGTAAAACGGGTCTGTTCCCGTGGGAAAACCGCCGACCTCGGCGTTTACTCTTGAAAGTGTCTTGATAACCTCTTTGTTTGTCACCACCATAAATCTTACTGCCTGGCGGTTGCGACCCGACGCCGCCCAAACGCCTGCGTCAACTATCTGCTCAATAAGCTCGGCGGGAACTTGTTCGTCCGAATAAGCCTTTGTGCTGTATCTGCTCTTGATCAAATCTAACATGGTTTTCTCCTTATATATATTATTTTTACGCCTCAAGTATCATCTTGACGTGAGGTATTCCCTCCTCAAGATATTCGTCGGATATGACCTTGAATCCGCATTTTTCGTAATATCCGCGCGCCTGTGTCTGCGAGCTGACTATTATATTTTTGCACGGCATTTTTTCTTTTATTTGTCGCAAGCTCTCATTCATTAAAATTCTGCCGTGACCCTGACCGTGTGTGAGTGTCAGCACTCTGCCGATCTTGACAGTGTCCTCGTTTACATAATACGCGCGCAAACAAGCTATAACGCATCCGTCCTGCCACAAAAAGCAGTGCAGACTTTCACAGTCCACGCCGTCCATATCCTGACAGATTATATTTTGCTCCAAAAGGAACACCTGCGAGCGCGATTTGAGTATTTCGTAAAGCTCATAAACCGTCAGCTCGTCAAATTTTTTTGCTATAAAGTTCATTGTTTTTCTCCTTAAAGCATTATCCAAAACCTTTTCAAATCTCTGTCTCCGTTCGGTTCGTGTACCGTGGATTCGTAAACGCCGCCATTTGCTAAAATAGTCTTTTCGCTTGCAATATTGCCGTCGATACAGGTTATAAGCACCTTATTAAGACCAATCCCCTTACAAAACGGAAGCGCCATTTTGAGCATTTCCTTGGCATAACCCTTGCGCCTTTCGCTCGGTCTTACAGAATACCCGATGTGACCGCCATATTTTTCAAGGTAATCATTAAATTGGTGTCTTACCTGAATCATTCCGACAAGTCTGTTATCGCTGACACGTACAAATAAAAACTGTGTAGCGGGAACCAAATGAGATGGAACGGTTTTATGATCCTCACAATTCTTGCAAATAT
>JAZRCL010000040.1:0-3903 GCA_045659745.1 Eubacteriales bacterium | reverse complement strand
TAACAATATGGCTTTGAGATTGTATAAGGATGCATTTGTCGAGGGCTCATGGGAAGAATGCAAAAGAATTCTTTTTGAAAAGAGTAAACAATTAAATAGTTGACCTTTTCTTCAGTTTTACCTCGATTTTTGACCTTTTATCACGTTAAAGGCAACAAAAAACGCACTTTTGTCTACCGACAAAGGTGCGTTTTTTGAATGATGTTTGCCAAAGTTCGCTTTGCGAACTTTACGGCAAGATGATGTTGGCTACGCCAATGATGACGGCTTCGCCTAATGATGTGTGCCTGACGGCACATTGGGCAAACATCGCATCATTGCGGCACGAAGTGGCGCAACATCATATTTGCGAAGCAAATGCATCATATCGCCGTAAGGCGATGCATCATTTGACAAACAACCGATTTTATGGTATAATAGCGGTGATGGGAGGTGTAGCTATGAAAGAAAACAAACTCGTTGAGCTTTCAATGGAATTTTCCGTTGACATTATAAATCTCGTTAATCTTCTGAAATCGAACCACGAAACGATTATTTCAAACCAAATCGGCAGAAGCGGCACCTCAATTGGCGCAAACGTTCATGAGGCACAATATGCACAAGGCACGAGGGATTTTATTTCAAAATTTGAAATAGCTCTCAAAGAAGCTAGTGAAACAGGATATTGGCTCGAATTGCTTTATAGAACCAAGTATATTGATGAGCAGACTTTCAAAGCGTTATCCTCTAAGTGTACTTCTTTGAGAGTTATGTTAATCGCATCTTGTAAAACCGCAAAGGAGAACGCAAAATGAAAAAACTGTTATGCATCATTTTTACTTGCGTAATTTTGCTGTCTTTTTCCTCTTGCTCGTTGGTGGAGCGATTTGCAGGGGATATGAGCCAACTTGATTATGATGAAGAAGGCAATTTGCTATATTGTGAGATCGCTTATTATCGTGCAGATGATCGTTTTGAAGTGATAACAAGGGATAACGATAAGGTCGTTGAGCTTGGTTGGCAATCTCAGTTTCCTTTCTTTCCCGATATACACTACTACGCTTTTGATGAGGATAATCCGTTATTCATTTTTTGCGAAAATGGAGAATCTACGTTATATACTAAAGGTGTATACGTAAGATCGGATTACGATCTTTATACCCAAGTATATACTGTAGAGAACTCTAATATTGAGATTCCTCTTGTATCGGCTATGACGCAAAGTGACATTGAAACTACAGCGATAGATCACGAAACATCTATATACCTGAAAATGTTTTTGAAAGATGATCCTCGCATACAAATAGAACTATCGGGTCCATATCAATATGATGATAATTGGTATTTTATACATACGGGTGAAACTTGGATCATAAGTGATGAATTTGTTGCAATGCTAATAGACAATAATATTGTGGGCGAATAATTTTGAGCTCTGTTTGTTATAAGTTGAATTGGACACCTTTTGTTCGCAATTACCCTTGTTTAGACACCTTTTATCCAAGCCACAGGCTTGGCATATCATCGCCGCACAACGTGCGCCGTATATCACCAAGGGCGGCGCGCGCCGCCCTTGTATCTCATCACGCGCCAGCGTGCATTTTGCCTGCGGCTTGATGATATACAACACTACGTGTTGATGATATACCGCAACAAGTTGCGGATGAGATACAAGGCTACGCCTTGATTTATTTGTGAAAGTGTGATATAATATAGCAAGGAAAGGAGGCGGTTGCTTTGCCATCAACAAATATTTGGATAATGTGTGTGATCATGATAATTTTAAGTCCTATTAGCTGGTTTATACTTGACGAATACGGCATACGTTATTACCTTATGAGAAAAATATTAAAAAAGCGGTGGTGGTATTCCGCAGTAACTTACTCTTTGCTTTTATCAAACTTATTGTTGTTACTTACCGCTTGGTTCTTTCCTAATTGGTGGCTGTATATATTAGGCGGTATATGGATTGGAACAATCGGCCAGTTTCCACCGTTGAATCACGGCCCTAGTAGTATTTATTTGATATCTTATAAGGGATCATACGAAATTTACGTCGAACATGCGGATCTTTGGGAAAAGAATCTAAAAAAGACGCAAGAAAAAAGAATGAAGCGAAAGAACAAAAGAAAAAGTAAAAAATAAGTTGACCTTTTCTTCAGTTTCACCTCGATTTTTGACCTTTTCACCCGTTTAAGGCAGAAAAAAGCACCGCAACAAATCATGGATTTCGTACACACCCTTGCCGTGATCGAGGCTTTTGGTTTAAACTCTCCGCCGGGGCTTCACTTGACAAAACGAGAAAAATAATGTATAATATATACGTAGGCAATTCTCCTCGCAGATCGGAGTGCGAAGAGAGTTACTGCACGGCAAACGTGCCAATACGAAAGAAAGGAGTACGTTAATTTTTATACATGGGACTTTTCCGAAAGAATAAAGAAACAAGAAAAAAAGCCATAGCATTTATAGATTTTGAACACTGGTACATTTCACTTGACAAGCTTCACCGTCAGCGCCCCGACGTGCGTGCGTGGCGAGATGAGCTGGCAGAGCAGTATTTACTTGACGATATATACGTATTCGGCGACTTTTCCAACCCTTCCCTGCGTGCGGAGATAGAGAAGATACGGCACGTAACAAATCTTATAATCGAGACGAAACACGCCTCCGGCTTTTACAAAAAGGATTTTACCGATTTTATTATGCTGGACAACATCTATCAGGCGGCGATCAACCGCACGGACATAGACGCGTTTATAATTTTTTCCGGAGACGGACATTTTTCGTCTGTAGTTTCCTACCTATGCAACAGATGCAGAAAAGAGGTAGGCGTATATGGAGTGCGCGATGCGGTCAGCAGTCAGCTTAAAAACACCGCCACATGGGTAAAGGAGCTTCCCCTGCCCGAGGATAAGCTGACCGGCTACTACTACCCCATTCTGCAAAATCTGAAGCAGCTGGAGGATCGACCCAAGCCCAGCTATCCCGCATTTAAAAGCACCTGCGAGTACGTAGCGAAATATTATGAATTGGACGAATCAAACGTCCGCGCCGCAATGACCGAGATGATCGATAAGGGTTATCTATACCAAACCGAGGAATTCGTTTCCGGTAGACAGCTGAGAGTTTTGAACGTTGATTGGGACAAGGCGATCAGCGACGGACTTTGGAGTTGATCGGCATAACCACCCGTTAATATTTTATATTTACAACGAAAAAACGCCCTATGCTACTATCCGAGGTAGCTATGGGGCGTTTTTAGCGCAAGACCCGTTTACGCCTTCGGCGCGTTCACCGTCTGTCCTGCCGGTATCATAATAATATCCGTTTTATCCCTTTCGACCCAGAGATCGGTGGCGGTGGGATTATAAAAGCGGGTCTCATCGGCTGAGATCTGAAGCATAGTCTGCGCGGTCATATAGTTATATATCTCGATATTGGTGGCGTACCATATTTTCTCACTGCACGCAACGGAGGAAACTATCTTCTCCATATACGCCCAATCCTCCTCAGTCCTCAGCTCGTGCGCGTGTCCCCAGATATAGAACATGGGGCGTGTCCATTGAGAATCCAGATCAGCCATAAACCTCTCACAAAGAGGAAGCGCATCACGGTGGTGGCAGGAGGGATGCCAGCGCATAAAGTCCTCGGGAAGCGCATAGTTTTTATGGCTGAGCACGGTACGACTGTACACTATACCGCAGGCGCGCATTGCCATAACGGAAGCATCGTCGAAGGAGCCGCTGGGATAGGACATACCGATTATTGGATAACCGAAAACGTCCTCAAGTATCCTTCTGTCCTCCATAGTCCCGTTTACCCCGCTCTGCATGGGCATTCTGGAGGGCCAACCGTGGTGAACGGTATGGCAAGCCACCTCGTGACCTGCGTAACGGGCGCGAAGCGCCGACTTCTCCCCCT
>JAZRCL010000039.1:0-8309 GCA_045659745.1 Eubacteriales bacterium | reverse complement strand
GCAGGGATCTCGGTCTGCGCATAGGTTGCGTCATCACATCTTGTGCAATGGGAGCCATCTGTAAGACCCGTCTCGGTGCAGGTGGGAGCATAACCCGTATCGGTCACCATGTCGTGTCCCAGAGCTTCGCCGTAGCCAAGAGTACATTTTTCGCACTTCTTAGGCTCGGTACAGGTTGCGGTGCCACCCGTATGCTCACAAATTACCTTCGCCCCCTTATCCGCGACAAGCTCACCCTCTATCGATAAAAGAACGTAACCGCTGATATCAAGCGTAACGCCCTCCGCAACTCTCAGGCTTGATCCCTCGGGAATTGTGAAAATCAGATCCAAAAGGTCTGCATACTCGGCTCCAAACGCATTTTCTGATAACGTAAGGTCTTCCTTCAGCACAACGTCACCCAACACCGTAACGTTATAAACCACCTTTTCTTCACTTTTAATTCCAAAGAGTGCTATGGCATTGATATTGCCGGTAAAGTCTTCTGCGCTCAGTCCTGCAAAGGCTATCTGCAAGGTACCGTCAACGCATTCGCCTGAATAAACGTTAAGAACCGCGTCACCCTTTACCTCAATGCCATCTACCGAATCGATAAGTATCATCAAAGGCTCGCTCTTATCGGTATACTCCGCGCCGTATATATTAACCTCGCCCACTCCGTCTATCACAAGATAGTCTGCGCTGAAAAGTGCGGGTCTCTCGGCCTCAGCGTAAATGTCAAGCACCGCTCCGTCGTGGAGAGTTACGGTCAAAGTTCCGCCGCCGGTATTATTAAGCTGTAGGAGTCCGTCAATTCTGCATTTTCCAAAAATATGCAGTTCGGCTTTGTAGAGTGAATATATGAGATCATTTGTAAGAGTAGCATTGTGAAGCTCGGTGTAATTATTTCCGTCAAAAAGGATAAAGCCCTCTCCTGCCTCAAAGCACCAGGTGTCTCCGCTGTAATTTCCGTTTTTGTTTGCCTCAAAGGTGTTTTCGGTAAACTCGCCGCCCATAAAGTAAGCCTTGTCACCTATTACCTTAAAAAGCTCCTCTTCACAGCCGTTTACACAGCTTGCGCCACCGTCAGACGCGTGACTGAGCATCTCTCCCTCGGTATGCCCACAATCAGCGCAGGTCGCAGGTACCAAACAGGTTGCATCCGACATATTATGAGACGTGACCGCTTCCTTCTCAGTATTGGAATATTCATACACATAGGAGTTTCTGTTGCAACCGCCGATTTGATTTTTGTATACGGTATTCGTATCATTCACAAATACGGGATACTTGTCTGTGCCTATTTCCTGACCCCAAACGAAATAACCGTTGAGGGTGCTTTGCATATCATATGCAATCTTACCCGACGCAAAGGTCTCGCTGTCAACGCCATATGATGCTTTGATATTTGAGCTTTGGGAATAAGCGACAGCAGGACCTTCAAAAAGATCAGTATTATAATAGCAATGGCCTACTCTGTTCGTATTATAAACGGTACCGCAGATCGCGCCACCGTATTTTCCGCTCTCGAAGGATACAGTGCCGTAGACGTAGCAGGCGGATAACAGCGCGCCTTGTTGTGATGCATAGCCCGAGATTCCGCCAACGATATCCTTACCGTAGACATTGCCTACAAAGTAGGAATCATTGACACCGCCAATGTTTGCCATACTGTATATGTATCCTGTCAAGCCCCCGACGTATTGAGAGCCGTACACGTCCCCCACAAAACAGCTTTGACTAATATTTGCTCCGTTATCGAGCTTGCCTGCAAGTCCGCCTACGAAGGTACGGGTCTCGTCGGTTCCTTTTACGATGGCATTGCTATAGCAATTATGTATGTAGGTTCGGTTTGTGGTTTCTCCAATAATTGCTCCTACTTTACTTGCGCCGCAAAAGTAAGAATCCACCACGCCAAGATTCTGAATGAAATGGTCGGGGCTTTGGAAGACTCCAAATAATCCGACGCCCGTAGCATCACTATTACAATAAAGTCCGGATATCTCATAACCGTTTCCTTCAAAATCGACGTCAATGTCGTTTGTGGTGGAGTTTATCGGGGTCCAGTGACGAATATTTGCGCCCTCAACAGGCGTAGCGGAGCCATCCTCAGCTATAACCAGCTTATCCATAAGAGCTTCGTTTACAGTTATGTTTGCCGTAAGCTCTGCGCTGATATAATTTTTACTGTTCATTATCGCCGCATAGGCATAAAGCTCATCTGCGTTACCGATATCATAGTAATGGTCTCCGTCGGCATCCTTCAGAGTAACAGATGCACCCGTATCAATAGTAACGGTGATGTCATCCACCGCAGACGCGGTAATGGCGAACACACCGAGTGCCATAACAAGCATTACAAGCATCAAACATATGCCTGCTATCTTCATAAATTTAGTTTTCATTTTGTTACCTCCAAAAATTTGATCGGGGGGTGGCGCGAGTTGCATCAATTAAAGGCTCCGCGCCACCAAGCCTCGGTCGCGCTAACATTAATTATTTATTTTTGCGTGATTGCTTTAAATTTTCTTCGTTTACCTTATCAATATATTCCTTAAATCCCGCAAGGATCCGTTTTCCTATATTTCTGTAATCCATCGCGAGAACCTTTTCGATCTTTTGTATTCTCAGCTCACGAGGCACTCCGTAGAGAAGCATGATCGAATCAAGCGCCTTTTCTATCTGCTTATCAAGAGGGGTGTCGTTTTCACAGGTCATTATGGTGGCGTACTCTATTCCCGAAACGATGTTTTCGGTGGCTCGCCAGTCCTCATCGCTCCACTCGGGGTGGTATTGGGCAAAAATCTTCTTCGTTTTTTCCGTGTCGTTCTCGCGTATCATATTCAATATCATCGGCGACGAATAGGATGAGGCGAAGAAGTCTCTTGCCACCGCGTCATCCTCGCATGCCGCCGCGATGCTGGTCAATTCAAGGCAGTAGGAAAGAAGTGAGCTTGCGCCCTCCTGCGCCTCGCGTTCCATAAGCCAGATCTGATAGTCGAAAAGCTCATCAGCAAGCACCGCCAGGAGATGCTCCTTGGTGGGAAAATAAAATGTGATGTTTCCGGGACTAAGATCAAGGGCTTTTGCTATTTTATTAATGGTAGTTTGCGAATAGCCATCCTCTATAAACAGGTGAGCCGCTAAACGGATAATTTCAAGCTTTGTGTTGCCGCGTTTTTTGTTGATGTGGGGCATTTGTGCTCCTCCTTTTGGCTTGTTTACGAACAAATAGTACGTATACTATTTGTACACATACAAATTATACTATGAAATCTAAATTTTGTCAATATGTTTTTTGAAAAAACAAAAAAAATTTTCCTCGAAGGCGAAAAATACCCCCCCGCGGTCAGATAATAAAAAAAACGGACACGTCACCTGCGCAAAAAGCGAGATTGATGTGTCCGATTTTTTTATGTTTAATTTTGTAGGGGCGTGCATTGCACGCCCGCGGGCGACTAATAGTCGCCCCTACGGAATCTCAAAAAGCCTTATGCCGCCGCAAGGATTATTTGCAAGCCTCTTCGATAGCAACAGCAACGGTCATTCTACCATATTATTCGTCTTCGCGCTCCTTTTTGTCAAGGGTTTCTCCTGCCATATATTCAACGATAGTACGGGTCATTATCATCAGCGCAAGACGTGACGTGCCTCCGAAAATGCGGTTGGGGTAGATCGGTTGCGTGTGCCCGTATAGCATAACGTCCGAAAGCTCGTCGAGGACTGTGCCGCGAGTGCAGCAACAGCACACAACCTTAGCTTTCGCCTCTTTGGCGAGGCGCGCTCCGATAGACAGCTCGGGAGTCGAGTTTTTAACAGACAAAACGAAGACGAGGTCGTCGGGTGTTGCGAAAAGATCCATTTTTCGCATCATTTCCGAGTCGGTGATAAGACAGACTCTGATTTTTTGACATTGAAGCTGAATGGCAAATTCATTGGCGATGAGAGCGGTCAGACCGTTAGCAAGTATGTAGATCACCGATGTTTCGCGAATAAGCCCCACGACCTTGATCACCGAAGGAATATCGATTTGCTTGATAGTCTCAATACATTCGGTATAGGACATAGAAAGAACGCGGTTCATCTGTGAGGTATCGCTGTTCTGTCTGGCATCCTCTGAAAGCCGAAATTTCATCTCCTGAAAGGAGGAGAAACCGCATTTGCGGACAGCTCTTGAAACCGTGGCATTTGAAACAAAGGCACCGTGCGCTACGTCATCTATCGACAACAAATTTATAATACAGTTTTGCTTGTTAATATATTCCACAACCGCGCGCTCGGAATCTGAAAGGCGATTTTGAGGCAAACAGGTAATCTTCATGATAATCTCCCGCAAATTATTTTAATTTGTTCGTTTTTATTATATCACAAAGAAAAAACAAACGCAAGTCTTATTTTTCAAGCGTAGGATCAACTCTCACAAGTACCTTTCCACGACGGCTCAAGGTGGGATTGAGAAATTCTTCTGCCGCTCCTTCCATATCTATCTCGGCGGACAGTATCTTTTCAACGTTAAGAGCGCCTGAAGCAAGTAGGCGTACAGCGCGCGCTGTCGTATGGGGATTGACAAACGAGGTCTTGATGGTCAGCTCCTTGCAAAACGCGTCGTAGAAGGAAACCTCTGTTCTGGCGCCGGAATCTGCAACGCCAAACAGAACGACCGTTGCGCCGCGCCCCGCGATTTTCAGAGCCGTATCCTGAGCCGCGCCGCTTCCGACACACTCTATGACCTTATCAACGATATGCGTGTTCGCGTACTCCAAGATCGCCTCGCTGTCCTGCGAAGCAAAAAAACAGTCGGCGCCAAGCTCTTTTGCAAGGGCACGGCGATCCTCGTTGTATTCTATTACTGCGATCTCGCCCGCACCCGTTTTGCGTAAAAGCTGAAGCATGATAGTGCCTATCGCGCCAAAGCCCACGAGAGCTACCGTCTCGCCCTGACGGACGTCCAGAAGATCGATTCCGCGAAGACAGCACGCCAAAGGTTCGCTCAGAGCCGCAGAGCGGAGCGGAAGAGAATCGGGAAGGTGATATACGTTTTCCTCGGGGGAAACGACAAATTCCGCAAGCCCCTTTACCACGCCGCGGCCGTTTTCGCAAAATGAGGTCTTTCCTTCCTTGCAATAGCGACATTTTCCGCAACTCCAGTTGGGGTCTACGGTTACGCGGTCACCTACACGAAATTCTTTTACGTTCTCGCCTACCTCGGCAACTACGCCCGATATCTCGTGTCCCAGCGCAACGGGATAGCGGACGGGATGGGTATTCTTTTTTCCTGCGACCTTGTGAAAATCACTTCCGCAAAGTCCGCAATAGGCAACCTTGACGCGGACGTCGTCTGCATTAAGGGTGGGGCAGGGAAGCTCGCCTACGCTGACCTCGTGAGGTCCGTATAAAACAACTGCTTTCATATTATTTTGATCTCCATTCCGTCGCATAGCGACTGTATAAACAGTAATTGATGAATTTTGCCGACAAGGATAAATTCGCGCGTGAAAAATAGCTTCACTATTGCGTGGAGCTGATTTTTACGCTGTTTTTCTGGGCTTTATGCTTTTCTTCATTATAGCACACGCGCAAAAGAAAGTGTTTTCAACTTTTGTCAAAACAAGTGAAAGCGTTTTCAAAAGTGTTGCAGATAATGATCTTGCAAGAAAAAAGACACGTCATAATGGATTTTTCCAAAACGACGTGTCTGATTTTTATTTGCAATTGTTTACCTGCCTCTTCGATAGCAACAGCAACATGCCGTGTTAAACAACCTGCGGTTGTTAATAGTGCCGATGAGACCTATCATCTCGGAATCACTTTTTCAAGGGCGCCCATTTGTCATATTTGCTACATGACATATTTGCGGTTTTGTCCATTCTGGGATAAGGGCCGTTGAGACACCAGCATTTGCCTTTTGCGCTGTGTGATTCGACCGTGACCCACATTCCAAACGTGTCGGGCTGTCTTATGCCCGTCCAATATGAGCAGGTTGCGCAATTTGTCCATGATCCGGGATATTTGTGTGACATAATAGTACCTCCATTTGTGCTTTTCGTGAAAGCATAGCATCTTTCCAAAATCATTATACCTCAAAAGCAAAAAAATGTCAAGTTTTTGTGAAGATGTTTAAGAGTTTGCGAAAAAGTTGCAATCAAATATTGCCAAAACTATTGAAAAAATGTCTTCATTATGATATAATGAAAGTGCCAAACTATAATTTGATATTTAAATACGAAAAATGCTAGTACCGGGGATACTATACCCTTTTTGTGCTTGCACCATGAATTTGATAAAAATGCAAATTCCTTCGGTGTGAGTACATAGTGTTTTTCGTATCGATATAGTTTGGCGACTATCGGAGTTTGCGTTTTTGTGCGGTTGCTTCGGTAGCCGCACTTTTTGTTTTAAAAGGAGGACTCTCTAATGTTTAAACTTAAAAAGTTAGTAGCTTTGCTACTTTGTCTCGTCATGCTTTCAAGCGTAGTTTTGACAAGCTGCGATACCCAAAATGACACACCTGCCGATGCCTCGGATAACGCGACAGGATCAATAGAAATTGAAACTACCGAAGAAAGTGTAGAAACCACAGGAAATGTCGAGACAACCGAAAATGCGGAAACCACTGAAAGTGTTGAGACAACTGAACGCGAGGAAACGACTGAGGTAAAGACCGAGGAAATAACCGAGGTGACGACTGAGGAAACGACCGAGGTAAAGACCGAGGAAATAACCGAGGAAATAACCGAGGTGACGACTGAAGAAACGACCGAGGTAAAGACCGAGGAAATAACCGAGGCGACGACTGAGGAAACGACCGAAGAAAATGACAACGGAGGAAATGGTAACGATTACCACGTCCATAGCTTTGGCGAGTGGAGTGTCACTATTCCTACAACCTGCGTAGCGAAGG
The DNA here is from genome assembly GCA_045659745.1 of Eubacteriales bacterium. GTDB lineage: Bacteria > Bacillota > Clostridia > Oscillospirales > CAG-272 > SVTX01. Next base: position 1,429 of record JAZRCL010000039.1, on the reverse strand, counting down.
GCGAGGAAACTCGCACCTGCGATTGCGGAGAGAAAGAAACCCGCGACGTAGCCATTGATTCCAATGCGCATCAGCCTTTGGATGGTTGGCAGAGCGACAGCACTCATCACTGGGCAGTCTGTGGTCGTACGGAATGTGGAGGATCGGTAAAAAAGGCTAATCATACCTTCAATGCAGAAAATATATGCTCTGTTTGCGATAAGTATAAGGACGATGGTGTTGAATTTACCTTGCTGGGAGGAACATATTCGGTAACCGCGTATAACGGCAATGCTTCTATAGTAATCATACCCTCCATATATCAGGGTGTTCCAGTAACCGCCATTGGGGCTTCGGCATTTGCTGGCAAAAACATTGTGTCGATCAGTATTCCTGCCGGTGTAATCTCGTTGGGGGCGCAGGCTTTCGTTGGTTGTTCACGCCTTGTGCAGGTGACTTTTGCAGACGATAGCCAACTAACTTCTATCGGTACCCAGGCGTTCTACAATTGCACAGGACTGACCAGCATAACGATACCCGACAACGTAACGAGCATCGGCGATTGGGCGTTCAGTGGATGCATAGCTCTTTCGAGAATAACGATGCCGAATAGCGCAACGAGCATCGGCAGTTGGGCGTTCGGTGGATGTACATGCCTTTCGAGCATAACGATACCCGACAGCGTAACGAGCATCGGTACTTATGCGTTCTACGGTTGCACAGGACTTACAAGCGTAACAATACCGGACAGCGTAACGAGCATCGGCAGTTGTGCGTTCTACGGTTGCTCAGGTCTTGCTAGCATCACTTTGCCTTTTGTAGGTGCAAGCAAGGATGGAACGGGCAACACTAATTTTGGACACATCTTTGGAGCAGCTTCATTGGTTCCTGAGTCATTGAAAGAGGTTGTGATAACGGGTGGAACCAAAATTTACGATGATGCGTTTTACAGGTGTAAAGGCCTTACTAGCATCACGATACCGGACAGTGTAACGAGCATCGGTGAGTCTGCGTTTAACGGTTGCACAGGACTTTTGTCCCTCACCCTTCCAATTGTAGGAAAGTCTGTTGATGCAAGCGGTAAGGAATCACATTTTGGTTACATTTTTGGAAGTAAAGAGACAAGCATAGAACCTACCACCTATCATTATTATGACAATAGTACCGGTTATTATTATACGTATTATATTCCCGATACTCTAAAGACAGTTACAATTATAGGAGATGCATCGATCCCTGTTAATTCGTTCAGGGGTTGCACAAGACTTACCGGCATAACGATACAGGACAGCGTAACGAGCATCGGTACTTATGCGTTCTACGGTTGCACAGGACTTACAAGCGTAACAATACCGGGTAGCGTAACGAGCATCGGTAGTTCTGCGTTTAAAGGTTGCACAAGACTTACAAGCATAACAATACCGGACAGCGTAACGAGCATCGGTACTTA
>JAZRCL010000038.1:0-17818 GCA_045659745.1 Eubacteriales bacterium | reverse complement strand
CCACTATCACCTTGCAGCGACAGGACAGACCGCGGTAAATTACAACCGCGACATTGAGATTTTCCCCGTGCTTAAGGCTATTTTTGACAAGATCTACGGAGAATGTCCCTATAAGTCACCCACGGAAATGGGTGTAAATATGGCGGGATACTGCATTTTCGACGAGGAGGCGGTAGCGAAAGCCTCAAAGACGGAGATAGCGAGACGTTATTATAACGCATTGTGCCGCAAGAGAAACGGAAATGCCGACGCCGAGGAGATCTACAAGGCAGAGCTTATTATGAATCAGGTCGGAATTGACGGAAACTTCCGACAGGTAGTAGTTGCTTCCACTAAAAAGGCGGAGGAAACAGGAAAGCCCGCAACGGCGATAGAGCTCCCCGATGGAATAGTGACGGGAAAGACGTCAAAGCTTATGGGCTCATCCGCCGCGGCGCTTCTTAACGCGCTTAAAAAGCTTGGCGGAATTGACGATTCTTATCTGCTTTTGCCCATTGAGATAATTGAGCCTATTCAGAAGCTCAAGATAGGCAATCTAGGCAATCGCAATCCGAGACTTCACGCCGACGAGATACTTATCGCGCTTGCTATTGCGGCGACGACGGATCCCGTCGCGGCAACCGCTATGGAGCAGCTTCCCAAGCTCCGCGGCTGTGAGGCACACACGTCGGTTATCGTGTCGTCTGTTGACAAGGGAGTTTACAGAAAGCTCGGACTTAATCTCACCTGCTCGCCTGTTTACGAGACCAAGAAGCTTTATCATAAGTGATATATGATACTTTCTGTCCGCGACGACAGAAAGTATCCAAAGAGCGCCGCTTAAAAGGGAAGGGTGTTCTAATTTTTCTACCGAAAAATTTGCTCCCAAGGGAGCAACGAACGACCCCCTTCCCCTTTAAGAATACCCCAACCCCGCGAGTTTGCGAGCAAACTCGTATAAATGGTGAGATAATAGAACCTCCGTCTTAACCGCTATAAACGTTAACCAAGTAGGCGTTTGCGTGAGAGGGTTTCAAAAGGGAGAGAGGAATCGCAACCTCTCTCCCTTTTGTGGCTTTCTTTGGATACTTTCTGCAGCTATTGGCAGAAAGTATCATAAAAAATCAATCAACAAATATCATACCACCAATAACAACGTTAACCTCACAAATCTTACCGTCAACTACGCCGCGCGACGTCTCATTACCCTTGCAGTCAACCACGCGGTAAGCCTTGCCGCACATATCCTTAAGATATATGCTCTCACCAGAGCTCATATTAACAACGGAAAGCTTATTATACTCTCCGCAAACAACTGTGTTCTCATACGCCACAACAACCGCATCGCCGTCAAGCTCAGAGCAAATCTGGCTGTAAAAGCTCTCGGGATTCTGTGCCGTCAGCTTGCCGTCAAGCAGAACCTCTCTGTGCTCTCTCCAGAACGCAAGATAGTGCTTAAGTACATTATAATGCTCCTCTGAAAGCTCGTGTATGCGCATGGAAATCTGGGGTACGCCAAAAAGTGTTGCCGCGAGCTGAGCCGCCACGTTCTCATTTGTGTCGGTAGGATGCCACATAAGCATATCCGAATGTACCGCAGTCTTGCCCGACGTAAGACGAAGGTCAACCACACCTCTGCGGTTAAGCATACCGTCGTTAGGACAGTCGCCCACGCGGAGCATATTTCCGTACTTGCGTATAGACGGTCCAACGTACGCCTGACGGAACTCTATCATAATATCGGGATTTATCGCGCTGAGAGCCTTATGAATCTGTGTCATAAGCTCGTCGAGCGCGTCGTCAAGCGACTCAAAGTCGCGTCTGGGGTCAGGCGCGAGAGATTTCTCGGAAAGATTAAAGCTGTCTATAAAGTCGAGCTTGAGTCCGTCAAGTCCCCAATCCTTTACCGCATTTACGTAAAGGTTTATAAGACGCTCTCTGATAAACTTATATCTGGGGTCAATACAGTATCCTCCGTATATATCCTGATCGCTGAGCAAAAATTCCTTGACCTCGTCATATATCTTCGCATGCTTGCCGACAAACGGAACCGAATACCAGAGAATTACCTTCATTCCCGTCTCGTGTATAGCATCAACAAGTCCCTTCATATCGGGCATACGCTCGGGCTCCCAGTCACCGCAATACGCGTATCCGCGGCCGCTGTCAGTCGTCTGCCAGCCGTCGTCGATTATAACGGTGTCCATTCCAAGAGGCTTCGAAAGTCTGCACTGCTCAACAATCTCCTCGGGCACGAGCACCTGATGGTAGCTGTACCAGAGCGAGTTCATAGGAAGTCTCGCATACTCGGGCACGGGCGCAGGGGTGTATCCACACTCTTTTTCCCACCACTCAACCACATCATAAATGGCGTCGTAGTAAGGAATGTCTCTGGTGTCTATTCGCATAGTCACGTTATACTCCTCTATTGCCGTTGCGGGCATTGTAAAGAAGTTTACTCTCCATCTTATCTCCGCGTCAACTTCGTCTACGCCGGAGGTTATAACTGTAGCGGTTGCCGCGTCTGACAGCGCAAGCGTTATTCTGTTTCTGCCCGAAAGCGAGATGCCGCAATGAATAGGCATACCAGCTGCAAGTCTTGAAAACGTGTGCCTGGGCGCGTAATCTCTTCCCACAGTTCTATTTTCGTTCATTGACGGGCTCCACATAGAATAAATATCGCGCTCGGGAGTTGAAAACTCTATAACAAAGTGTCCGGGATTTTCCTTCCCTGCAAGCTTGTAGTTGATGTTGACATCAAGTATTCCCTCGCACACCTGATTTTGTGTAATTGTAATTTTTGAATTAGCGTTGCCGCCACAGGATCTGAATTCCATAATTACCTCCGTTGATTTGATTCCGTATTTATTTATATATTTGTTCAGTTTGCTCGTCTTTAGGTAAGTTCTTCAAGAACACCAGCAGACACGGCAGACAAACTATTGCCGAAGCCACGTACGCCAAGGGCTGCGCTATCTGTACACCGAGGAGTCCAAGTCCTCTCGGCAACAAAAGTATCAGGGGAATGAACACAAGCCCGTTTTGAAGAACCGACAAAATAAGCGCTATTCTGTTCTTTCCTATGCTCTGGAAAAGCATATTCGCGACCACGGATATAGGCACAAACAAAAGAGATGCACAATATATCCGGAGCGCCTTGCCGCCTATCTCAATGACCTCGGGCTTGTTTCCAAAGAGCGAGATTATCTGAGGGGCAAAAGCAAAGCATACCACTGCAATAGCTCCTATAAACGCCGCTCCAAATCCAAGCGTAAAGAGCGCGGCGCTCTTAACTCTACTGTACTTTTTCGCACCGTAATTGTATGCCGAGACGGGCTGGAAGCCCTGTCCTATACCAAGTCCCACGCAGAATACGAACTGCGACGTTCTTGCAACGTATCCCATCGCCGCTATTGCCGCGTCGGCAAATTCTTTACTGGTCGCCATGTCTGCCGCAACAGCCTTGACCTGATTGTTGAGCAGCATAGTTGACACGCTGTTAAGTCCCTGACGCGCAAGGCTGGGAAGTCCCGTGGCAATTATATTGCTTATTATTTTTGCGCTTAAGCGAATTTTAGTTATACTAAGTCTGCTCTGCGTCTTTCTCATAAGAAATACCGAGAGAAGTATTCCAAACGATATGTACTGTGAGATCGCGGTTGCAAGTCCCGCTCCCTCTATTCCCATATTACAGTTGAAAATGAATATAGGGTCGAGAACCATGTTGAGAATACCGCCGCTTGTGAGTCCTATCATCGCAAGCGCCGCCTTGCCCTCATAGCGAAGCACGTTATTCAGCACGCACGAGCCCGTCATCGCAGGCGCGGCTATGAGAATATATTTTGCATAGCCTCTCGCGTACGGAAGTATGGTTTCGGTGCTTCCGCAAAGCTTCAAAAACGGGTCCATAAATATAAAGCCCAAAAGGGTTATTAAAAGTCCCGTGAAAATGGATATAAAAAATCCCGTTGAGGCATACTCTGTTGCCTCGTCGTTTTTCTTTGCGCCGAGAAGTCTGCTTATATTACTTCCCGCGCCGTGACCGTACATAAATCCAAACGCCTGAATTACCGACATAAGCACGAAAACTATGCTTATCGCGCCGCCTGCCGAAACTCCCGATCCGTCACTCTTGATATTGCTGACAAAATACGAGTCCGCCATATTATATATGCTCGTTATAAGCATACTTATGGTGGTGGGAATGCCAAGCGAGATGACGAGCTTGGGTATTGGCGTCTGCGTCATTTTTATATAGTGCTTGTCACTTGTATTGAGTACCTTTTCCGACATTTTACGCTAATACCTCAATATAATTGCTCCACGCGCGCTTGCCGTTCATATCGGTAATCTCCGCACGGACGAATTTTTCACTTTCAAGCGGTACGTACTCAGCATAAACAAGGTTTTCGCCCTCAAACACACGGGAATTTTCCTCTGCAGAGCCGCTGAAAAATTCAATTCTCAGCGCGGGTGTGCAATTGACTTGAATTCTTCCCGACGGAAGCTGTGAAATATGCACCTCGGCGTCCGACTCGCTTGAGAAAAATCTGCCTGCCCTCAAGGCGCGGATGATACTCTGCATGTCTGCTTCCCTCGCCTCAACGCATATTCCGCCCTCAAGTCCCGCGCCGGAGCAGATAATACCGACAGGTCTGCCCTCGCCCGCAAGAATGTCGCAAAGCACTGCCGACTCGCCCGTCTCGTCTCTTTCGGGATTGCAGACCTCAATAGCGTCAATTCCTTCGAGTCTGAGTAGCTCCTCGGGTATGTTTTTATGAGATATGCAGCCGCAAAGTATAGCATATCCGTTTCTTTGATGTATCATTTTTATCGCCTCTGCCGCCTTGGCTGACGACGTCTTTATCATATTTTCCCAGTCAAGCGGCACCTCAGGGTCGGATGTCATTCCTATTCCAACAATACTGAATTCTCCGTCTGTGGACTGATGGTTGCCAATTTTATACTCGCACGCCGTGATAAGCCCCTCTCCCTCGGGAGAAAGAACGCCAACCTTCACGGGAGCTACCGCGTCATACCCCTCGCAGGAAAAAGCTCTTGCAAAAGGCATAAATCCGCCGTCCTCATATCTGCGCAGACAAATTTTTATTCTTGTCACGTCCTTTATATCTACAAACATTCCTATACCTGCCTCTTAAGATATAATATTACATCTTAATTATACATTAGATAAGTCAGCCGTGTCAAGAGTTTTTTGAGGGTGTATTGACTTTGTTTTCTTTTATGATATAATATATTTATAAGTATTTTGTTTCAGGGAAAGGAGGGTGTGTATGACAAGTATTAAATATCCTGAAAAGGTAAAGAAAATCTTTGAAATATTCAAAAAATACGGATATGACGCATATGCCGTTGGTGGTTGTGTCAGAGACTCTCTTATGGGAAAATCCCCTGCGGATTGGGATATAACCACGTCCGCGCCCCCCGAAAAAACTCTTGAAATTTTTGGACTTGAAAATATCCGCACACTCCCCACAGGACTCAAGCACGGCACGGTATCCGTCCTGATTGACGGTGAGATTTTTGAATGCACGACATTCAGAATCGACGGAGATTACAAGGACTCGCGTCACCCCGAAAGCGTAAGCTTTACGGATAAATTGGAGCTTGATCTCTCGCGTCGCGACTTTACCGTCAACGCGATGGCGGCGTCAGACACGCGTGGAGTTTGCGATTTTTTTGGAGGCAAGGCTGACATAAAAAATAGAATTATCCGCTGTGTTGGAAAGCCCTCTCTGCGATTTTCCGAGGACGCGCTCCGCATACTCCGCGGAGTCCGTTTTGCAACGGTTCTTGACTTTGACATAGAGCCCGAAACCCTTTGCGCTATAAAGGATCTGGCGCATACTCTCTCGGATATTTCCGCCGAGAGAAAGACTGTGGAATTTTCAAAAATTATCTGCTCGGAGCACGCGAACAGGGGCGCAAAATTGCTCTTTGAAAGTGGTGTCATATATGAGCTTTTACCCGACGCAAAGACTATACCAAGTGACTTAACAGTCCTCGACGGCGAGCTTTCCCTGCGCCTTGCAACCTTTATGTATCAGTCGGGCGCGAGAGATCTCTCAAGACTCAGACTTTCCAATATTCAGAAAAAGAACATCTCAATTTTGCTCTCACCCATTGAGTTTATGGACTCTGAGGAGGGCGCGCGCAGAACTCTCGCAAGATACGGCGAGCTTTCAGTCCCCGCTTGTAAGCTTCAGGGCAGATCCGAGCTGGCTCGTCTTGTAGCTCAGCAGACGGCACTCAACCCCGCGCTGAGTATAAGTCAGCTTGAAATTGACGGAAACACACTTCTCTCCCTCGGTATAAAGCCCGAAAATATAGGAAAAATACTCTCTGCCCTGCTTGATAAGGTCATTTGTCACCCAGAGCTGAACGAAAAAAACACGCTTATTGAAGAGTCAAAAAAAATAAACGCATAATCACCCGACAGCCCTCGGGTTTTTATGCGTTTTTTCTTGGAAAAATATATTAAAAAACGCCTAATAATATTGACAAAATGGGCTGAAAAGAGTTATAATTAAATGATAGAATGCGAAAGTAGAAGATTTTTCAGAAAATTGTGCAAATTTCGCAGATTTCGGCGTTCTACGGCGGGCAGATGACGTCGCTGAGCGTTCAACACAATAAAAAACAAGAATGGAGAAAAGGCATGAAGAAGATCTACATTATCTTGCAAAACGGTCAGGTTTTTGAGGGAAGATCATTCGGCGCAGAGGGCCGCGTGGTCGGTGAAATTATTTTCACAACTTCAATGGTAGGATATCTCGAGGCCCTTACGGACCCCGTATATCACGGACAGATTCTCGTCCAGACCTTCCCCCTCATCGGTAATTACGGAGTTATCGAACAAGACCTTGAAACTCAGAAAATTCACGCTTCGGCATACGTGATAAGAGAATGGGCGAACAACCCCTCAAACTATCGCTGCGGCGGTGATATTGACTCTTGGCTCAAGAAAAACGGCGTAGTAGGAATTTGCGACGTTGACACAAGAGCTCTCACCGAGGCAATTCGTGACTTTGGCGTTATGAACGCTATCATTACGGATACTCTTCCCGACCCTCTCGTTCCCGATGATGTAATCACATATGCGGTAAAGAATTCTGTCGCGGCAGTCACCTGCTCCGAGAAAAAGTCTTATCCCGCAGAAAACGCAAGATATAACGTAGCAATTTATGATTTCGGCGTGACAAACAGCGTTATAGCAAGCCTGAATGTTCGCGGCTGCAACGTCACAGTCTTCCCCGCAAGCACACCCGCCGCAGAAATTCTCGACGGCGGCTTCGATGGAGTAATCCTTTCAAACGGCCCCTGCGGAGACCCCAAGGACAACGTCGAAATAATCCTTGAAATAAGAAAGCTTCTCGGTAAGCTCCCCATGTTCGGCATGGGACTTGGCCATCAGCTCGCGGCTCGCGCGGCAGGAGCAGGCACGACTAAACTCAAGTTCGGTCACCACGGTGCAAATCAGCCTGTTAAAAATACCGAAACAGGTAAGGTAGAGATAACTTCTCAGGCTCATCTTTACACAGTCAACCCCGCCCGTCTCCCCGCCTCCGCAACTCTCACCGAAACAAACGTGCTTGACGGCTCCGTCGAGGCGATAGAATACAGAGAACAAAAGGCATTTACGGTACAATACTATCCGGGCGACATTCACTTTGATAAGTTTGTTGAACTTATGAAAAAGTAAAATCGCTAACAAACACTAAATTTGTTAAAAAGAAAGGATATAAATACTATGCCACTTAATACTTCCATTAAAAAAGTTCTCGTAATAGGCTCAGGCCCTATCGTTATCGGTCAGGCGGCAGAATTTGACTACGCAGGCGCGCAGGCTTGCCGTATTCTCAAGAGCCGCGGAATAAATACAGTACTTCTCAACTCCAACCCCGCAACCATCATGACCGACAAGGCGATGGCTGACGAGATATATCTTGAGCCCTTGACGCTCAACACAGTAAAGAGAATAATTCTTGAAGAAAAGCCCGACAGTATCCTCGCCGGATTTGGCGGTCAGACAGGTCTGACTCTCGCTATGCAGCTTTACAACGAGGGCTGGCTTCAGGCTCACAACGTCCGTCTTATCGGTACCGACGCAGAGGCAATTATCAAGGCAGAGGACCGCGAGATTTTCAAGGACACAATGCTCAAAATTAACCAGCCCCTTATCCCCTCGGACATAGCAACCACTCTTGAGGATTCGCGCAGAATCGCAAACGAGATAGGCTATCCCGTCATCATTCGTCCCGCGTTCACGCTCGGCGGCTTCGGCGGTGGTGTTGCGTATAACGAGGATGAGCTTAATGAGGTTGCGGCAAACGGACTTGAACAGTCCCCTATCACGCAGATTCTCGTTGAAAAATACATCTACGGCTGGAAAGAGATAGAGTTTGAAGTAATCCGTGACCACGTCGGCAACAAAATTGCCGTATGCTCTATGGAAAACTTCGACCCCGTTGGTATCCACACCGGCGACTCCATAGTTTGCGCTCCCGCATTAACTCTCTCCCCCAAGGAATACAACATGCTTCGCACTGCGGCTCTCGACATTATCGAGGAGCTTGGCATAGAGGGCGGCTGCAACTGTCAGTTTGCGCTTGACCCCAACTCCAATAACTACGCAGTTATCGAGGTTAACCCCCGTGTGTCCCGTTCCTCCGCTCTCGCGTCCAAGGCGACAGGCTATCCTATCGCAAAGGTCGCTATGCAGATAGCTCTCGGCTACACGCTTGACGAAATAAAGAATGAGATCACAGGCAAGACCTTCGCTTGCTTTGAGCCGTCTGTTGACTACGTTGTTCTCAAGGTGCCGAAGTGGCCCTTTGATAAGTTCGCGCAGTCCAAGCGCAAGCTCGGCACGCAGATGAAGGCAACGGGTGAGGTAATGTCTATTGCTCCCTCCTTCGAGGAAGCACTCCTCAAGGCAGTCAGAGGTGCTGAGATAGGCATCGACACACTCAACTCCAACAAGGAGCTTCTTGAGGGCGACGCTATCAAGTCGCTCCACAAAAACGACGACCTCCGTCTCTACCGTATTTTCCAGGCTCTTAAGGTCGGAGTTACGGTAGAACAGATTCACGAAATCACGAAAATTGACAACTTCTTCCTTAAAAAGCTCGAGGGTCTTGTAAACTTCGAGGCTGAAATTTCCGCGCTTGCAGGCAAGGAAATGGACAAGGAAACATATATCAGAGGTAAAAAGCTCGGCTACACCGACGCGGCTCTCGCACGTATCTCGGGCGCAACTCTCCCCGAGCATATGAAGTCTGCTTACAAGACTGTTGACACCTGCGCGGGCGAAGTAGCAGCTGAAAGACCTTATTTCTACAGCACTCACGACGACTTTGCACACGACGAGGCAAAGAATTACCTCAACCACGAAAAGGACACTGTAATAGTACTTGGTTCCGGTCCTATCCGTATCGGTCAGGGTATTGAGTTTGACTACTCGTCTGTTCACTGCGTATGGGCACTTAAGGAGATGGGCTACGACGTTGCTATAATCAACAATAACCCCGAGACAGTTTCCACCGACTTTGACATTGCAGACAGACTGTATTTCGAGCCCCTCACTCCCGAGGACGTTTACGACATAATTCAGCTTGAAAAGCCTGTTGGCGTCGTTGTTGCATTCGGCGGTCAGACGGCGATTAAGCTCACAAACTTCCTTGACAAGATGGGAATTCCCGTGCTTGGAACGTCTGCAGACGGTATCGACCTTGCGGAAGACAGAGCGCGCTTTGAGGCACTTCTTGAGGAGTGCGGAATCAAGCGTCCCTCCGGCGTTGGCGTTATGACAAAGGCAGAGGCGCTCGAGGCGGCAAACAGCCTCGGTTATCCCGTGCTTGTTCGTCCCTCCTACGTTATCGGCGGTCAGAACATGGTAATCGCTCACGAGGACAAGGACATTGAGGAATACATGGACAAGATACTCTCCACGGGTATCGAAAACCCCGTACTCGTTGACAAGTATATGCAGGGTACGGAGCTTGAGGTAGACGTCATCTCGGACGGCGAGGACGTGCTTATCCCCGGTATCATGGAGCATATCGAGCGCGCTGGTATCCACTCGGGTGACTCTATCGCAGTATATCCTCCCTACAACCTCACAGACTACATGGAGCAGAAGATTATTGATTGCTCAACTACTCTTGCATTGAAGCTCGGCACAAAGGGTCTTGTAAACATTCAGTATCTTATATATAACAACGAGCTTTACGTTATCGAGGTTAACCCCCGTGCGTCCCGTACGATTCCCTATATCAGTAAGGTGACGAACGTTCCTATGGTTGACTTGGCTTCTAAGGTAATGGTCGGCAAGAGACTCTCAAGCCTCGGCTTTGGCACAGGACTTTACAAGGTTCCTCCGTATTATGCGGTTAAGGTTCCCGTATTCTCGTTTGAAAAGCTCAACGACGTAAACACACAGCTCGGCCCCGAGATGAAGTCCACAGGTGAGGTTCTCGGTATCGGTAAGACTCTTAACGAGGCACTCTACAAGGGTCTCGTTGCGGCAGGCTTTAAGGTCAATATTAAAGACAAGTCCAACACAGGAGTGTTTATCTCTGTTGACGACCACGACTACCACGAGATAGTAAATATAGCAAAGAAATTCTCGGATTTCAATATGAAGATATACGCGACTGTAGGCACGGCGGCTTATATTTCAAGACTTGGCATTGACGTTGAGGTAGTAGAAAACGTTGATAAGTCGGATAAGGTCTACGAGCTTATGGAAAGCGGACAGATTTCGTTTATCGTCTATACGGGCGCGCTTGCGGACTCCACAATTCAGCAGAGTATTGATCTGCACCGCAAGGCCATTCAGCTCAACGTCGCTATGCTCACGGCAATAGACACCGCAAATGCTTTAGCAGACGTTATCGCGAGCCGTTGGGACGAGTTCAACACCGAGCTTGTTGACCTTAACGATATGAGAAGCGAGAGAATGAATCTCAAGTTCCTCAAGATGGAGACGTTTGGAAACGACTATATTCTTATAGACAACCGCGACGGTGGCATCCGTTGTCCCGAGTCATTGGCTCTCCAGCTCTGCAACAGACATACGGGCATTGGCGCCGACGGACTCCTGCTCGTTGAGCGTTCCTCTCACTGCGATGCGAAAATGAGAATATTCAACAGCGACGGTTCCGAAGGCAAGCTTGCAGCAAACGCGCTTCGTTGCGTTGCAAAGTATCTGTACGATAACGGCATAGTTGAGGTCACGGATATGACTATCGACACCTGGAGCGGCCCCAAGGACGTATTTGCTATCCTTTCGGGCGGCGAGGTTGGCTCGGTTACAGTCAACGTGGGCGAGTATGAGTTCTGTGCGGACAAGCTTCCCACAACGCTCAATGGCAACTGCGAAGGTGAGATAGTTGACGCTCCCGTAAATATTGGCGGCAAGGATTATAACGTCACCTGCCTTGGTCTTGGAAATCTCCATACCGTCGTGTTCTCCGACAGAATTGACGATATTGATATGGAAAAGGTAGGACCTGAGTTTGAATACGCTCCTATATTCCCCGACAGAACAAATACAGAGTTTATCCGTGTGGTTAACAGACGCACAATTAAAATGCGCGTTTGGGAAAGAGGCGCTGGCGAGACTCTTGCCTGCGGTACGGGTGCGTGCGCGGCGGCAGTTGCGGCTGTTAAGCGCGGCTTGTGTGATATGGGTAGTGATATTACGGTTAAGACGCGCGGCGGCGACCTTGTCGTTAACGTGTCTGAAAATAACGTCACCTTGACAGGTAATGCAGTGCTTTCGTTTGAAGGCTCGAAGAAAATTTAATTTTCAAAGGGAGAGTTGGTATCAACTCTCCCTTTTTATTCCTATGTTTTTCTTATGATACTTTGCCCGCGGCGGCAAAGTATCCAAACCGCCGCAAAAGGAAAGGGAGGTTGCGATTCCTCCCTTTCCTCTTGACTCCTATCCCACACAAACGCCTACTCTGTTATCGCTCATAACAGTTGAGACGGATACTCTTATTATCTCACCATTTTTCCGAGTTTGCTTGCAAACTCGCAGGCGTTTGTGTGGGTGGGTTTCAAAAGGGCGGGAGGAATCGCAACCTCCCGCCCTTTGTGGCGTTTTTTTGGATACTTTTTGGGGATATTGCCAAAAAGTATCATAAAAAATTCTTATCAAAACTTCTTATTAAGAAGCTCCAACAGCTCCTTATCATACGTGAGAAAAACCACCGTATCGTCATTTATCTCAACTCTAAGCTGTCTTGCCGGCGCAAACTGAGTATCATAAGAATAACGCTTTTTCTTTTTATCCTTTTTTCTGTACTCCGCTCGGTTGAGTCTGTTTATCTCAACAGCTCCCTTTACCTCGTCAAGCCCCACGCGGCACATAACAACGTCACGTATAGCCTTATGCTGCGCCACGATAAAATCATATTTCACACGGGGCCCGCAGGTTGCAAGCTCCTCCTGTGTCACCTCTCGCTCGGTGGGTGTGACCTGATAAACCATTTCCTTGAGAACCTTTGTGGCGTAAATATAAATTCCCGTCACCAAAAATATGACCCCAAAAAACTGCGCTACCACTGGCACGGGCAAAAGCTGCATACTGCCAAGCGAAAAGCTGTAAATTCCCACCGCTATCAACACCATTACAAATATTGACGCCGCAAGCTTTTTTGTTTTAGGTATTTTCTTATACATATCTCACCTCAATACGTGGGGGTATCAAGATACCAGTTTCCGTCCTCAAAGGCAAATCCAAGTCTATCTACCTCAATTTTATCAGGATTTGAAATAAGATAGCTCTCAATTTCAATATTGATATACTCCGAGTTTGACGGACGCACAATTTTCATACTGTCGTAAAGATATATTCTCTCGTTTTCCACAAGCACGTCTCTCGCGGTGCTCTGATAAAGCCACTCGCTTATCTCAACGTACTCAAGAAGCGTCACTCCGTCCACGACCACTCCGTCAAAGCAGCTCTCAAAAAGCTGCTCGCAGTATGCCGACGAATAAATCCTTTGTGTCGCCTCTTTCATCTCGTCAAGCATAAGATACGGAGATACCTCCATAACCTTCTCATAACCCTTGTTCTGCTGACCTATATAAACAAAGCTTTCTTTTGACAGGTCGCTCTCACGCACGTAAACAGGAAGCCCCTTTCCAAAATATATCTCATTTATCTGCTTTGAACCCTCAATCAGATATATTATTCTGTCCCTTATGGAATCAATCTCGGGAGCCTTATTCGAGCAACCCGACATTATACACACGCACGACAAAAGCAATACGAAAACAAGGACTGTGGAAATAGCACGAGTAATTTTTTTGATAAAACTCATAAATTATTCCTCTGTGGGTATATTTTCAGTCACTACCTCAGACTGCTCTCCCTCAACGGTCTCAAGCTCCTCGGAGTCTTCCTCTCTTGCCACCTTTGTAATATTGGCAACAGTCTGACCCTCAAGCAGACGCATGGTAATTACGCCCGATGCGGTTCTTGAATAGGTAGATATATCCTTTGCAGGAGTTCTGATGATTATACCTTCGTTGGTTATCATCATAATATCGTCGTTGTCGTCAACAGAGAGTATTCCCGCAAGATTACCCGTCTTGTCGGTCACGTTATGGCAGGTCACACCAAAGCCGCCGCGGTGCTTCATAAGTCTGAAGTCGTCGTATTCAGTTCTCTTTCCATAGCCGTTTTCAGTAATTGTGAGGAGCTTTTTGCCATCCTCTACCTGAGCTACGCCGATAACGTAATCATCATCACGCAGATTTATTCCGCGAACACCGCGCGCAGTTCTTCCCATAGGTCTTACCTGCGCCTCGTCAAATCTTACGGCAGAGCCACCGTGAGTTGCGATAATAAGCTGCGCGTTTCCGTCTGTCTTCGTGACGAACAGAAGCTCGTCGTCCTCGTCAAGATTTATAGCGATCTTACCGCCCTTGCGCTGATACTCATACTCGGAAAGAAGCGTCTTCTTGATAACGCCCTTTCGAGTCACCATCGTCAGATACTCGCCCTCACCGAACTCGTTTACGCTTATCATTGACGTCACCTTCTCGCCGTCGGAGAGCTGAAGCATATTTACAAGGTTTGAGCCCTTTGAGGTTCTGGACGCCTCGGGAACTCTGAACGCCTTCATAGTCTGCACGCGTCCCTTGTTCGTAAAGAACATAAGAAGCGAATGCGAGAATACTGCAGCAACCTTCTCTATAAAGTCCTCGTCACGCGTGGTCATAGCAGTTATTCCCTTACCTCCACGTCTCTGTGCAGAGTACGTGTCCGCAGGCAGACGCTTGATATATCCCGCGCGAGTCATAGTAATTACACAGTTGTGCTTTTCTATAAGATCCTCAAGGTCTATCTCGTCCTCGGCGATCTCTATCTGAGTTCTTCTCTCGTCGGCATACTTGTTCTTTATCTCAAGCATTTCGGTCTTGATTATATCACGGATCTTGGAGTCGTCCGCAAGTATTCCCTCAAGCTCGGCGATAAGCGCGTGGAGTCTGTCAAGCTCGTCCTGAATCTTCTGTCTCTCCATGCCTGTAAGACGGCCGAGAGTCATCTCAACGATAGCCTGAGCCTGAATGTCGGTAAGACCGAATCTCTCCATCAAGGTCTGCTTGGACATAGGAATAGAGGGAGAGGTCTTCATTATCTGAACTATCTCGTCTATATTGTCAAGCGCGATCTTATAGCCCTCGAAAATGTGAGCGCGCGCCTTGGCTTTGTTAAGGTCAAATTCCGTTCTTCTGCGGATTACAGACTCCTGATGCTCAATGTAGTAATCAAGTATCTGGGGGAGTGACAGTACCTTAGGCTCCTGACCAACAACTGCGAGCATATTTATCGCACATGTGTCCTGAAGCTGTGTGTACTTATAAAGCTGATTGAGTATTATCTGTCCGTTAGCGTCGCGCTTGTACTCAATAACTATTCTCATACCCGCTCTGCCCGACTCGTCGCGCAGGCCGGAAATTCCCTCAATTCTCTTTTCCTTAACAAGATCGGCAATAGCCTCGCAAAGTAAGGATTTATTTACCATATAAGGAATTTCGCTGATTATAATAGTTCTCTTTTCTTCGTCTATCTCAGCCTTTGCTCTGACAGATATACGTCCCTTGCCCGTTGTATACGCATCAACAATACCCTGCGTGCCGTGAATAGTCGCATAGGTGGGGAAGTCAGGTCCCTTTATAAACTGCATAAGCTCCTCAACAGTACACTCGGGGTTTTCCATTCTGTATATAGTACCGTCAATAACCTCGCCGAGATTGTGAGGAGGAACGTTTGTCGCCATACCTACGGCAATACCAACAGATCCGTTTACAAGGAAGTTAGGAAAACGCGACGGAAGCACTGAAGGCTCGCGGAGTCTGTTATCAAAGTTGGGCTGGAACTCAACTACCTCTTTTTCAAGGTCGCGAGTCATCTCGTCGGCAATCTTGTCAAGTCTCGCCTCGGTATAACGGTAAGCTGCCGGGGGGTCTCCGTCCACAGAACCGAAGTTTCCGTGACCCTCAATAAGAGTATAACGGAGCGAGAAGGGCTGAGCCATTCTTACCATAGTTCCGTAAACCGAGCTGTCACCGTGAGGATGGTATCTACCAAGCACGTTACCAACCGTCGTCGCAGACTTGCGGAAGGGCTTGTCATGTGTCAGATGGTCCTCGTACATAGCGTAGATAACACGTCTCTGTCCGGGCTTCATACCGTCACGAACGTCAGGCAACGCTCTTGACATAATTACAGACATGGAGTATTCAATGAAGGACTTTTTGACCTCCTTCTCCATGTTGATGTCAACTACCTTTTGATTTTCGAATAAGTACACGTCGCTGTCATGTGTGTTCTTGTCCATTTTTAACTATCCTCTCTCTTATAGATGTGATGATACTAATTTTCAGGGCTGAATTTTTGGATTATTTTAGCTATGCCAAGACAGGTAAAATACACTATCGGCATGCAAATAATAAACGCAAAAAATTCAGGCATCAAAGTCTTTATAAAAATATTTATAATGTTAAAGCTTTTTGCGCCGAGAGCAAATCTCGCAAGTGTGATGCATGACTGTATGCCTCCGACACAAAGTGAATATATGATAAACGACAGAAAATTTCTCTTGAGAAATACCTTTGAGAAATATCCGCACAAATATCCTGCAAGCATATATAAAACGGGAGAAAATCCAATTCCGACGGATCCGAGTATATCAATAAAAAATCCGCCCACGACTCCGCATATAGCCCCACACCTTTCTCCACACAAAAAACCTATTGCGCAGATTATAGCTAAAACTATCGCGGGAGTTGCTCCAAACACCTTAAAAAACGATATTTGAAACAGAGTTGAAATAATGATAAGTACCGAGAAAACTATACACTGCACAAAAAGCTTTTTGTCAAATCTTTTTGCGTGAGATATATTCTTTTTACTCATTGGTATTGCCCTCCGCGACCTTGCGGTCAAAGGAAGTCACTACCATTACGTAATTTAAGCTGTCAAAGTCCACCGTACAGGTGACAGTTGCAACCTTTGAGCGAGAATATTCGTCAATTCCCACCGACGAGACCTTACCGATAAGGAGTCCACCGGGATAAACACTTCCCGAGCCGCTGGTGTAAACCATATCTCCTATCTGCACGTCTGATTCAATGTCAAGATAAGTGAGCTTGCAAACACCGTCGTCTCTGTAGGTTATATCACCCTGAACAACGCCTATCTCTCCGCTGCGTGATATATATCCGCCAACACCCGACGAGGTCTCACATATTACCCGCACGTTTGCCCAGTTGCTTCCTACCTCGGATACACATCCGACAAGTCCCCCCGCGACGATAACAGGCATATTTAAGTCAATTCCGTGGTCTTTACCCTTGTTTATCTTTATCACGGACATATAGTTGTCTGCCTCTGAGCCTATCACGAGAGCCTCGCAAAGCTCGAAGTCATCGTGAGCCTCCTTTACGGATATGTACTCGCGAAGTCTGCGGTTTTCTTCCTCGGTCAAAGTTGCGTCGTTAAGCTTTTCTTTAAGGTCTGCTATCTCGTCCTTGAGCTGACTATTTTCTTCTATAAGCGCGTCCATATCGGAAAAATACATTGAATAGCCCTTAAGGCTTTCTTTTATTTTCCATATTCCCTGCTCGATGGGGGAGAATATATCTCCGATTATGACTTTTACCGTATTGCTGACTCCCATAACAGAGAAAACAGCCGAAAATATACATAAAACCAGCGCTACGGCAAGGAGAGATATGAAAAATTTATTCTTGAAAATTTTCAAAACAGCCCTCCTTTTTTATATACTTTTCCACAGGGTTTTTCACAACCTGTGGAAAAGTGTTGTGTATAATTTTTTATTATTTTTTGTGTTGAAAAGTATTTAGAAAATCCAAAAATTTCTTTATTTCTAAAGAAGATTCTTAATTTTTCAAATTTTCCCTATATTGTAGAAAACCCATATCAAATTTTGCCGAAAAATGAGGTTTTCAACAGAGTTTCCCTGTGACTTTGCCAACAGCTGCAAAGTCACCAAAAAGCCGCTTAAAGTGGAATGGGCGTTGATTTGTGACTCGACGAGTTGCCCTGCAACTCTGCTCGTCTCAAATCTGCCGACCCCCTTCCCCTTTAAGAATACCCTACCCCCAGGAGTTTGCAAGCAACCTCGTCTAAAAGGTGATGTTTAAGAGTATCCGTAGGAACTATTGCTTTATTTTTTATTCACGCGCCGCACCTTTGGTGCAGGGCGCGCTCAGGGGGTGTGGTTTCTTAAGGAGAGGGGGAGTAGAAAATCTTTAGTGCAGAGGGGATTGAGCT
>JAZRCL010000037.1:0-26904 GCA_045659745.1 Eubacteriales bacterium | reverse complement strand
ATTTGACTACATTCGTCAAACATTTATATAATTTTACATAATTATTATTAACTCAATATTAACTTTCGAAAAAAATGGCATCTTCGGATGAAGATGCCATTTGATTTTTTAAATTACTTTTTTCCGCCTGCAAGCTTCTCGGTTTCAGCAGCGAATTCTTCCTGCTTCTTCTCGATACCCTCACCCTTCTCGAAACGAACGAAGGATGCGATCTCGATAGAACCGCCAAGAGCCTTAGCAGTGTTCTGAACGTACTTGGATACCTTCTCGTGATCCTCTGCCTTAACGTATTCCATATCTACAAGGCAGTTGTTCTCATAGAACTTACCGATCTTACCGAGAACCATCTTTTCCTTGATGTTGTCGGGCTTGTTAGCGTTTGCGGGATCGTTTGCGATCTGAGCAAGAAGGATTGCCTTCTCGTTCTCGATAACGGATGCGGGAACGCTCTCTCTATTGAGGTAAGGTGTGGGATATGCGCCAACCTGAAGAGCGATGTTCTTTGCGAATTCAGCAAAGCCATCCTTGTCTGCACAGTCAGTGTCGAACTTAACGATAACACCGATAGATCCCATACCGTGAATATATGTGCTTGTTACGCCCTCAACTACAGCGAAACGGCGAACAGTGATCTTCTCACCGATCTGGAAAATAAGTTCCTTAAGCTTTGCGTCAACAGTTGTTCCCTCGTAGTCGGAAGCGAGAAGAGCTTCAACGTCTGCAGGGTTTGTGTTGATAATGCACTTAAGAAGGTTCTTAACGAATGCCTTGAAAGTCTCGTTCTTTGCAACGAAGTCTGTCTCTGTGTTAACCTCGATGATAGCGGTCTTGTTGCCCTCTGTGAGAACGTCAACGATACCGTCAGCAGCGATTCTTGTTTCCATCTTGGACTGTGCCTTAAGCTCACCCTTCTCACGAAGAATGGTTATTGCCTTGTCCATATCACCCTCAGCCTCAACGAGTGCCTTCTTGCACTCCATCATGCCGATACCTGTCTTTGCGCGGAGAGCCGCAACGTCTTTAGCAGTAATTGTAGCCATTTTTTAATCCTCGTTTAATATTAGATTTTTGAATTATGCGTTTTCTGCGTCCTCAGCAGCCTCTGCCTCAGCCTTTACAGCCTCAGCCTCAACTGTCTGCTCGCCCTGCTTGCCCTCGATAACTGCGTCAGCAATTACGGAGGAGATAAGCTTGATTGCGCGGATAGCGTCGTCGTTACCGGGAATTACGTAGTCAGCATCGTCGGGATCACAGTTTGTATCAACGATAGCAATTACGGGAATACCAAGCTTCTTTGCTTCGAGAACTGCGTTTCTTTCCTTGCGGGGGTCAACGATGAAGATTGCATCGGGAAGTCTTTCCATGGTCTTGATACCGCCAAGGTTCTTCTCGAGGTCGAAGATCTCCTTCTGGAGAGCAGCAACTTCCTTCTTGGGAAGCATATCGAATGTTCCGTCCTCAGCCATCTTGTTAAGGCTATTGAGACGAGCGATGGACTTCTTGATTGTCTTGAAGTTTGTCATCATACCGCCGGGCCAACGAACGTTTACATAGTACATGCCGCAACGAGTAGCTTCTTCCTTGATAGCCTCTGCAGCCTGCTTCTTTGTACCAACGAAGAGGATGTTACCGTTTTCAGCAGCAAGCTCGCGAACGAACATGTAAGCTTCTTCAAACTTCTTAACAGTCTTCTGAAGGTCGATGATGTAGATGCCGTTTCTTTCTGTAAAGATGTATTCCTGCATCTTAGGATTCCATCTTCTTGTGTGATGTCCAAAATGGACGCCTGCTTCAAGCAGCTGTTTGATTGAGATAATAGACATTTTTATGTCCTCCTTCGGTTTTTTCCACCACAGAAGCTGTGCGTCATAATCCTTGTCCGCATTGACAAAGACACCGATTCCGCTTTCTGCATCTGTGTGTGTATTATTTTTTGTCTGTGCTTTGCACACAGCCTTTAAATTATACCATAGTCGATATTTTTATGCAATATCTTTCGTCATTGTTTACAAATTATTTACAATATTTTTGTAAAAAAATACCGCATCGAGCCTTGACACTCCCCCGGAAAGAGTTTATAGACTCGTGGCGGTTTTATTTTAGCGTCTCTTTCTTGTTTTTTTGGAATTGCAGCAGGACGTTTCCCCGCTTGTTAGCTTAACAAGAATAGTATCCTCACCTATGCACTCTATTTTATTCCACGGAATTATTATGTCCTGATGCTTGCCAAAAGATAAAAATCCCTCACATACAGGAACGATAAGCGCAAGTATCTGACCGCATTCCATATCAAATTCAAAATCCGTTGGGTATCCCAGCTTTTCCCCGTCGCAAAGGTTTACTACCTCAAGCTCCCGTAAATCCTTGGTGCTTATTCTACGCATAAAAAATCCTCGCTCTCTTTTTTTGAATTATATGCGAGAGCGAGGTTTTTTATTATTTTGAGATTTTCATTTTGGCTTTGAGACGAAGAGAAAATGTGTCGCATATTGCGTCAAGAGCAAAGCATACTCCGACAAATGCGGGAATAAGAATCATGGACCACACGTCGAATACTCCGCCGCAAAATTCATTTATTATATTATTAGGAAGCGCAAGAAGGCTTCTGTATTCTCCCTTAGTGATGATGTTCATAACATACAGTCCAGCGCTTAAAGTGAGAATAAGGGCAACTGTTACCGCAAAAATTATCAGGATAAGATTAAATCCTGTCTTTTTTGTGTTTGACTCCGAATATTCTTTTTCTGCGTCGAGCATATCAAATATGCTTATAACAAACGCAGATACGAATACCGCAAGAGCAATTCCCTCCTTGCTGACCACGTTGCAAAGCACAAGCACGAGAGCAATAATAAAGAACACTATAATAGCTATACCTCTGGCAAACATATTCGGCAAGTTAGATTTTATTAACGCCTCGGGGAGTGCCACAAATCCTCGCTTTGTCTGGCGGAGAATATCACGCTTGGGATTATTATGAGCAAAGAAATAAAGTCCCAGAACACACGCAATCAGATAAAGTGCTGAAATTTGTAAGGGATTAATAAGCACAAGTCCCGAGAGCGCAGATAAAAGCACAAGAGTTGTCACAGTAGCCGTCTGCATAGCGATAAATTTAAGATAATATGAAAGATTTATATATGCAGACGACGAAATATCCGAGGCATGAAGTATTCTCTCCAGTCCTCCTATTTTCTTTGAGCGTTCAACGAGCACGTCCGCGGCAACTCTGCTTCTTTGAGACGATATGTGAGACGACTCGCGACCCTCATCAGGAAATCTTTCAAAGAATGAGTCCTTATATTTTTCGCTATCATATTCTATACTGTTACAGGTGACGGCGGTGTCGGTAAGTGTCATAAGACTGTTAAACTTGTCTTCAACACCATAGGATACTATAACCTTACCCTGCGAGTGCATATGAGAAATGAGAGTTGAATATTCGCTCATATCAAAGCCGAGGTAGGCTCTGTATTTTCCAAAGCCGGATGTTATATCCATACCGTTTTGTTTGAAATGAGATGCAAATGCTATCTTTGTATCGGTTGATGAAGATATAATTCCCGACTGTGTAAGATATCTGATGTTTTCCGCGCTCTCATCAGCCATAAGCGCGGTCACGGAAATTCCGATTTCTCTATACTGCTCAAGAGTTTCTCCAAGTCTGTCAACGGTATGCTCCTCAAGAGCGATAATTCCCTCAAGAACAGTATTTCTTGACTTTGAGGAGGAATTACTTACCTCCTCGGAAAGCACAAATATAAGCGCTTCTCCCGCCTCTGTACACTCATCAATATATCCAAGAATGCGTCCTTTGAGATTTTCGTCTATTTCTACCGTCATATCTCCGACGCTAAGATATCTGCAGCTCTTCAAGACTGTCTCGTCAAGTGAAAGTGTTATACGTATATTAGACCCCGATGACTCAGCGCACGCCGCACCGCCTGAATACTCATCCTCCAGATAATAAAGTGAGTCCAATCGCAGATCTGCGGCTTCCTTGTCATATCCCATTTGTGATATAAATGTTTCAAGACTTCTCTTGTAAGAGTCTATCTGAGGTATGCTTCTGCTTTCTGCAACCTTGAGATAAGTGTATATGTACTCGCAAAGTCTGTGCGTTCTGTCAGGCTTTGTTTCTATGGTCTGACTGTCAAGCTTTCTGCCCGAAACAAACAGACTTGACGCGTGCAATTCACCGTCGGTAATACCTGCGCGCCCTAAAAGCAGAATATCAGAAAAGCCCGTAAGTACATCAAATGCTTTGTTCTTTTTGATAATCGTTCCATTTTCAAGCTTGTCCGCGGACGACTTGAACATATATTTTGCAATCTGGTCGGCAAGTGTAGGTGAAACATATAAAAGACTTGAAATTGCCATAAGAAATATGGCGTAAAAATTAAATCTTTGGAGAGTAAACATTCCAAGCACTACTACCGTAAGAATGAAAAGTGATGCAAATATGCTTACCTTTCCAAGAACAGACATAATTTTCGAAATTCCAAGCGGTCTTTGCGTATCACCCGTCATTTCGCCGTTATTTAAATTCTGTGAGAGCAGAGTATCCTCTGATGTGGATACTGCTATAGCACGCCCGTTACCGCTAATAACAACACTTCCCGCGAGAATCATATTCAGCGCATCGGACATGGGAATTGAATAGTTCTTGGCATATACCTTTTCCGAGCTTTTAGCAACTCGGCGGCGTATAAGCTTGCCATCGGCAGCATCAAACAGGAACTCGTCGACCACAAGGTCAACACTATCTACAAGCCTTGCGTCACAAGTTATAATATCTCCCGCGCAAAAGACTAAAGTATCTCCCTGCGCGATGTTTCTGCTATCCGTGTGCTTGAGTGTGCCGGAACGAACAACCTTTACGGTGGGATTAGAATACAGGTCTGTTTTTTGCTTAGATTTTACAGAAATCAGATTAAGTATTCCTAAAAATACACCCTGAGCCACAAGCAATATGATTGCCCACGAGCCGAAATATACTTCGTTCTTGAAAAATGCAAATAGTGCGACCACAAGATAAAGAATGTACGTAATGCTTGCAAACGGAGAAAAGATATATTCTAAAATGCTCTTGCTCTTTTTGAGATACAAAGGAGCTAGGTTTTTCTTTCCGTCACGTATATCCTTTTGTATTCTGTCCTCCGCTTGCTTTCGGGAAAGTCCAACTTTAGCGGAGGTATTCAGTTTTTGCTCTGTCTCATTGACAGTTAAAGAATGCCACGCTTCCATAGGCTTTCCCTTTCTCAAAATTATAATTTATCACATACACTCAATGACAAGCTCTCCGTCACGTACAAATATTTTGGCAACGCTGACGGTCTTATCATAATCCGAGATAATAAGCTCTGCGAGCTTATCCTCGATATTCTTTTGAATATATCTTCTCATATTTCTCGCACCGTATTTCTGTGAATACGACTTTTCAGCCACGTATGCCGCAGCCTCGTCGGTAAAGTCAAGCTTTATTCCCTTGTCTGTCAGAAGCTCGGAGAGCTGATCGAGCATAATCTTTGCTATCTGCGCAAAATCTGCTTTTGTGAGACTGTTAAATGTGATTATTTCATCAACTCGGTTGATGAATTCGGGACGTAGGAACGTGGAGAGCGCCTTTTCAGTTTTTTCCGCGCTTCCCTTGCTTTCGTCGGGCAAAAATCCTACAACTCCCGCCGCCTTGTCCGAGCCTGCATTGGTTGTCATAACAATAACGGTGTTCTCGAAATTGACTGTGCGTCCGTGCGCGTCGGTGATACGTCCGTCGTCAAGTATCTGCAAAAGAATGTTGAGCACGTCTGGATGAGCCTTCTCTATCTCGTCGAAAAGCACGACGGAATAAGGCTTACGTCTTATTTTCTCGGTGAGCTGTCCCGCGTCATCATAGCCAAGGTATCCGGGAGGCGAACCAATAATACGGGATACGGCGTGCTTTTCCATAAACTCGGACATATCAAGTCTTATAAGATTTTCGGGTGAGTCAAAAAGGTCTGCCGCGAGGGTCTTTACAAGCTCGGTTTTACCCACTCCCGTAGGTCCTGCGAAGATAAAGGATACGGGCTTTCTCTTATAAGATATACCCGCTCTGTTTCTCTTGACTGCTCTCGCCACCGCCCCAACGGCATGGTCTTGACCAACAACATGAGATTTGAGTCTCTCTGCGAGCATATCTATTCTCTTATACTCGTTTTCGGTAATGCTTGTGGCGGGAACGCCCGTCCATATCTCAATTACCTTTGCGAGATTCTCCTCGGTAAGCACAATTCTTTCGCACTCGGACTCAAGCTCCTTGAGTCTGTTTGAGAGCTTAATCTCCTCGGACTGTATCTTAGCTATAGTTTCGTATTTTTTCTGACTCTGCTTGTCGTCGTTTGTTATTTCATTTTCGGCAAGCTCTCGCTCCTGCTTGAGCACAAGCAGTCTGTCATGAATATCCAAAGACTCATTTATAGACGAGCAGGATAAAGAAAGCTGAGCAGCAGCCTCATCAAGCAGGTCTATCGCCTTATCGGGCAGATATCTGTCTGTAATGTATCTCTCGGAGAGTATTACTGCGCGGCGAAGAATTCCCTCGGGTATGTGTATTCTGTGGAACTGCTCGTAATAGTGGCTGATGCCCTTGAGCATTTCCACTGCGTCTGAAATAGACGGCTCGTTTACTGTTATGGGCTGGAATCTACGCTCAAGAGCAGAATCCTTCTCTATATATTTGCGGTACTCCGTGAGGGTTGTCGCGCCGATAACTCTTACCTCTCCGCGTGAGAGAGCGGGCTTGAGAATATTCGCAGCATTGACACTTCCCTCGCCACCGCCTGTGCCTACGATGTTGTGAAGCTCGTCGATAACGAGAATGGCGTTTCCGTGGTCCTTGACCTCAGAGAGAAGCCCGAGAATTCTGGACTCAAACTGCCCGCGGAACTGTGTGCCCGCGACGAGCGAGGTAAGATCAACGAGGAATATTTCCTTATTTTTCAAAAGATAAGGAACGTTCCCCTCGGCTATTCTTATTGCAAGTCCTTCTGCAATCGCGGTTTTACCAACACCAGGTTCACCTATGAGGCAGGGGTTGTTCTTTTGTCTGCGGCAGAGTATCTGTATCACTCTGTCGGTTTCGTTTTGTCTGCCAACTATTCTGTCAAGCTTTCCGCGTTTTGCGTACTCGGTGAGGTTGCGGCAGTATGACGTCAAAAACTTATACTGTTTTTTAGGTGGTGCGTTCTTGTCAGTCTTACCTCTTTGTCTTTTGGGAATTTCCGCGTTTGGCTGAGCGGGCAAATTATCACTGCTCTGCGCAGGCAGATTTCCGCCCATCATTTCCGAAAGACCGCTATCGCGGAAAAGCTTTTGAAAATCTATTGCGGGCGCAGTTGCATCGCCGTTTTCGTCGTATCCGTCGGAGTCTTCGTCGAAATCTGCGTTTTCAAGCACCTCTCCAAGCTCGTTTTCAAGATTTTCTATCTGCTCGGGAGAAATGCCCATCTTTTTATAGATATCTCCCATCATGTTTTCAACCGGAAGACCAAGCTCCTTGGCACAAGGAGTACAAAGTCCCTCAGACTTTTTCTCCCCCATTTCAACCTTTGTCACGAAAATTACTGCCATTCTCTTATGGCATCTGGAACATTTTATCATAATCTTTTCTCTTTCACATCAAAACATCTTTAATAAATCCAAAGATGTTGCTTTCATTTATAAATTTGAATACGTGGGAATTATTGTAAACCTCAATATAGGTTTGGTTATTTGATATCCACGTCATAGCCGCAAGAAGACTGTTGAGCATAACCGCTAAAAGAGAGACTGTAAGCACACCCAGCGCCGCTCCTATAAGAACCCCGAGTAGCTTATCTATTTTACTGATAATCGGTATCTTTATCTGCCTGAATATATACATCAGCACCGTTGCCCCGACAAAGGTCACGGCGAACACCGAAATATATCCAAGCACACGGGCAAAAAAGCCGCCGTCACCGAATGCGTCTCCTATGGTGGGACCTAGCGCTAACGCTGACAAGAAGGACAAAATTATCCTTGCAAAGCCAAGCACTACACCCGTAAGTCCGCGTCTGTAGCCTAAAAAAATCTGTAATGCTAAAACACAAATCAGAATAACGTCAATAATTCCACTCATATTACTCACTCCATATCAAAATAAATTCCACGTGAGTCTGTACAAAGAAGAACTTTATCTTTACTGCATACAAGAAGTTCACCAAAAGTGTCAGTGCTCTCCTTGAACGTAGTTATTTTCGTTTTACTGTTAAATTTACAAATTCCGTTATTTGTAAGCAAAAATACGTATCCGCCGTACATTTCCATATCCGTAAAGCTTCCGCTTATCTGACCGGAATATTCTTGCTTACCGTTCTTGTTGAGAACGATCAGGGTGTTTCTACCGTTTATGAGATCGTCCTCAAACAGAAGCGAAATTCCGCCTTGTGTATGGGATATGTATGCGAGCTTTGAGTCAGGATATATATACTCACCACAAAGCTTACCTCTAAGGTTATATACGCAAGCTCTGTCATTATAGAACACCGCTATTCTGTTGTTCGAAATAAATCCGCAGTTATACGGTATCAGATTGCCAAGGTCAACCTGAGCGTAAACCTTTTTCTTATTTTGCTTGAGTATTGTAAGCGTTGACATCATCTCGCCGTGCTCTGCTGACGAGGATATCACCGCCGTGTATTTTCCGTTTTGCGACATCTGCGCCGCAATTACGTACTCATTGGTTGCGTATGCGCTGACATGGTTGCAATCCTTATCGTAAATATGTGTGACCGAGTTGTAATCCTGCATTTTTTCAACTATTGTAAATCCGCCGTCCTCTGACATATGCGCATAAGCTATTGTGCCGTCAAGCGTCACGGTTTCTATCTTTTTGAAAGAATTATATACCGTAAACTTGCTTCCGCCCAGGTCATACACGATAACGTATTTATTTGACGTAATTATAGCGGGATTTGCAAATATATCGCCCGAGGTAAGAGTCACTCTGCCCGTTGCGTTAAATATTTTAATTTCGCTTCCCGAGGCGGCAACAAGACCGTTTTTGTAAAGCGCAAAATCATCGTTAGTCGAGGCTTTGGTGTAGTTCAAAATATTAGACGGAGATTCGGAATACGAGTTCATATGCCATATATCCATAGCGGAATAGTACATATTGTTAATACCTAACCGTCCGGCGCTGAATATTACACCTAAAAGTATGGTCAGTATCAATGCGACAACTAATTTTTTTTTGAGAATATTTAATTTTACCGCATAGTCCGCATATCCTGTATCACTTCCGCAGCGCGCCTTTATTATAGCTCGTTCCCTGGATACTATTTTCCGTATGAGAGTCAGGTCGCGAAGCTTCTCTACATAGAATATTGCCTTACCAAGAAGATTTACGTCCCCTTCTGCCTTTTGATCATTAACTTTTGTTTTACTTTGATCTTTAGAATCTCGATCTCTTTTTTTCATAAAAGGCATAACCATACCTCCCTTCCGAAAATTTGTTTCTGTTTAATATTGTACCTTATTCAAATACAAGCCGTGGGCGGGGGCTGTCATTCCCGCGCGGCTTCTGTCACAAGACTGAATTATATCAGTTATCTCGTCGGGGGATATTTTTTCCTCCGCGACCGATATAAGCGTTCCTGTGAGTATTCTCACCATGTTGTAGAGAAATCCGTCCGCGGCGACACGGAATACAATAACGTCGCCCTCGCGCTCAACGCTCGCATAATAAATATTGCGCACCGTGCTCTCAACGTTTGAGCCCTGAGCCATAAATGCCGCAAAGTCATGCTCACCAAGTAGATTTTGTGCCGCCTTATTCATATTATCAAGCGCATTTTCCGCTATAATTCTCGGATAATGCAGGCTTCTGCCATCCTCAAAGGGTGCACGCTCGCGTCTGTTATATATTCGGTAGATATATTCCTTGTATTTAACGTCATATCTCGGGTGAAAATCACCCTCGCGCCATTCAGCTTTCCACACCGCAATATCTGGCGGCAGATGAGCGTTCATAGCGGTGGGGATCTTTTCTGTGCCGATATGAGTATCAAGTGAGTCCTCTCCCTTTCTTGTGACCGTGGCGCAAAACATATTTGCGTGAACTCCGCTGTCGGTTCGGCTGCAGCCCGTAATATCGCAGTCACAACCAAATAACTCCTGCGCGGCGCGGCAAAGCTCGCCCTGCACAGTACGGCGCCCAGGCTGTACCTGATAGCCGCAAAAGTCACTGCCAAGATAGGACAAATAAAGAAGCAATTTCATAAAAATCCTTTGTCAATTCATAGTATATCCAATGGAAATAATATTTATTACCACGATGCAGCCAATGAAGATTATCATTGTTGCAAGGGCAATAAAATCTCTGTACGAGAGCCTCAAAACCGTCATTCTGGTTCTGCCCTCACCGCCACGATAGCAACGGCATGTCATAGCAGTCGCAAGATCACCCGCGCGTCTGAAAGCAGATACGAACAGCGGTATTATAATTGGTATGAGCGCTTTTATACGCTTCATGAGAGGGCCGTTTGAAAAGTCCGTGCCTCTCGCCTTCTGCGCCGCCATTATCTTCTCCGTCTCCTCCACGATCGTGGGAATAAAGCGCAGAGCTATGGTCATCATCATAGCAAACTCGTGAACGGGCACGTGGAGTATCTTCAAGGGGGAGAAGAGTCTTTCTATCGCGTCCGTAAGTTGTATGGGCGTAGTGGTGTACGTAAGGAAAATGCTCGCACCGATGATCATTGCAAGTATTCTTATAATGATAAACGCCGCGCTATAGAGTCCGCTCGCGTATATGGATATAAACTTCCACGAGAATAAAAGCTCATCTGCCTCGCCCTTTGTTAAAAAGATATTGATTATAGCTGTAAATATAATGATAAACGCTATTGCCTTGATGGATTTGAGAATTATTCTCATGGGTATTTTGCTGAGTAGAATCAAAAGGATCGTTGACACCAACAGCAAACCGAATGCTATGACGTTTTTGCAGAGAAAGCCTGCCACTATATAAGCTATCGCCAGAATAAACTTCATTCTGGGGTCAAGACGGTGCAAAACCGAGCCTGACGGATAATACTGACCTAATGCTACGTTCATTTCGCGTCACCTCCAAACATATCAAGAAGTGCGCTTTCCGCGGCATCAACGGTATATATATTACGTTCGAGGGTTATTCCAAGCGACTCAAGCTCAAGCACAAGCTCAGTTATCTGAGGAATATTAAGGCCCATCCGCTGAAGCTCCTCGCCTCTTGAGAATATCTCCTCCTTTGAGCCGCACATTGCAATTTCGCCATCATTCATAACTATAAGCTCGTCGCAGTATTTTGCCATATCCTCCATGCTGTGACTGACTATAATTACAGATGCTTTGTTTTCTCTTGCGTATCTGCGAATTCCGTCAAAAATAGCATTTCTTCCCGCAGGGTCAAGTCCTGCGGCGGGCTCATCAAGCACGAGCACCTCGGGAGCCATGGCCATAACTCCTGCTATTGCCGCGCGACGCTTTTGTCCGCCGGACAGATCAAAGGGAGATTTATCAAGCATAGACAGTTCAAGTCCAACAAAATCCGCCGCAAGCATTACGCGACGCTTTATCTCATTGTCCTCAAGCCCCATATTCTTCGGGCCGTATGCTATATCCTTAAACACGGTATCCTCAAAAAGCTGATATTCTGGATACTGCATTACAAGTCCGACCTTAAATCTTACCTTGCCTATATCCTTGGGGTTTTCCCATATATCCTTGCCGTCGAGCAGAATTCTGCCCTCGGTGGGTTTTACAAGTCCGTTGAACATCTGCACGAGCGTTGATTTTCCCGAGCCCGTGTGACCTATGATTCCCGTTATACAATTTTCCTTTATTTCTGTGTTTACGCACTTTAGCGCCTTAACCTCAAAAGGAGTTTTCGGGCTGTAAATGTAAGATACGTTTTCAATTGTAAGCTTTGGCATTTATGCCGTCACCTCCTTATATCAGTTTCTCTCTCCAAGCGCGTCGGCTATCGCCTTAGCGCAGCTTTCAGGGGTATTTGACTCCCCTTTTATTTTTATTCCCTTTTTCTTAAGTCTTTCTACAAGATCAATACACTGCGGCAGATCAAGTCCTGCGGCGCGGAGAATTTCAGACTGCGCAAAGACCTCTCCGGGCGTGCCTTGAAGTATGACAGAGCCGTTGTTAAACACGATTATTCTGTCGGCTCTCGCCGCCTCGTCCATATAGTGAGTTATATTGACAGTGGTAATATTCATTTCTCTGTTGAGCTTTTCAATGGTCGAGATGACCTCGCGTCTGCCTATAGGATCAAGCATGGCAGTTGACTCGTCAAATATCATACACTCAGGCATCATAGCGATAATTCCCGCTATTGCAACTCTCTGCTTCTGTCCGCCCGAGAGTCTGTGAGGCTCATGGTGCGCGTACTTAGTCATACCCACCGTTTCGAGCGCATTGTCAACGCGGCGGCGTATTTCATCTCTGGGAAGCCCAAGGTTTTCAGGGCCGAAGGCTACGTCCTCCTCCACTATCGTGGCTACAAGCTGATTGTCGGGATTCTGGAACACCATTCCGACTCTCTTACGTATCTCGTAGGTATCGTCCTCGCTCATATCCTCGCTCAGAATATCCTTGCCATCAATAAGGATACTGCCGTCAAGATAATCATAGTCGTCTATAACCATTGTGAGAAGCTTTGCAAACGTAGACTTTCCCGATCCGTTATGCCCAAGGATCGCCACGTATTCACCCTTTTGAATCTCAAACGAGAGATTGTTCAAGGCGCGAACAGGCGTATCTTCATTTTCGCTGTATGCATAGCTTAAATTTTTAACCTCTATAAAAGCCATTTTTATCTCCGATAATAAACTTTTTATTTTTTGAACCAACGTGAGCTTGCGCCACACGGCAGGTATGCTCCCGTCTGCGTCACACGAAGTCCAAGCTCTCCCGATTCTATCTTTCCGCCGTAAACGCTCTTGACCTTAAGTTCAAGAATATAGCTCATTGTCAAGGGAGAAAGACCCGTTGTATAAGAATTTACAAGGAAGAATAACGGGTCATCTGACAAAAGCTGGGCGGCGAGAGTTATAAACTCGTCAATACTGTCCTCAAGCTTCCATACCTCGCCCGACGGTCCTCTGCCGTACGATGGTGGGTCCATAATTATGCCGTCGTATTTGTTGCCGCGTCTTATCTCGCGCTCAACAAACTTTTTGCAATCGTCAACAATATAACGAATGGGGGCGTTTTCAAGTCCTGAAAGCGCGGCGTTTTCCTTTGCCATAGCGACCATTCCCTTGGACGCGTCAACGTGCACTACCTGCGCGCCTGCCTCGGCAGCCGCCATAGTTGCGCCGCCTGTGTATGCAAAGAGGTTGAGCACCTTTATCTGTCTGCCCGACTCTTTTGCCTTTGCGCGCTGTATTATGTCAGAAAACCAATCCCAGTTTGCCGCCTGCTCGGGAAAAAGTCCCGTGTGCTTAAAGCCCATAGGCTTCAATGCGAAACCGAGATTCTTATAAGATATATTCCAGGACTCGGGCGTTTTCTGCTTTACCCAGCCGCCACCACCGTTGTTAGAACGGCGGTAAATTCCGTCGGCATTCTTCCACGCGGGATGTCTTGCCGCATTTTTCCATATTATCTGCGGATCGGGGCGAATGAGTATGTATTTTCCCCATCTTTCAAGTCGCTCTCCGTCGGAGGCGTCAAGTAATTCATAATCCTTCCAATTTTCACTGCACCACATATATATTTTCTCCGTAATTATTTTTTGTTGTAGTATTGAGACAGACGCGAGCAGCCCGAATGCGCGTGGCAAACGGCAATAGCGAGCGCATCGGCGGTATCGTCGGGCTTCGGGGGAGCAGGCAGACCTAAAAGGCTTGTCACCATAACTATAACTTGCTTTTTCTCCGCGCGTCCGTAGCCTACTACCGCTTGCTTTACCTGCAGGGGTGTATATTCCGCGATAGTAAGCCCCGCAAGCTTTGCCGATAGAAGTATAACTCCTCTTGCCTCGGCGACGAGTATTGCTGTGGTAGTGTTCGTATTAAAAAACAACTCCTCAACGGCTATCTGATCGGGCTTGTATTTGTTGATGATCTCGTTCATTCCGCGATACACCATCAAAAGCCGCTCTGACGGTTCAAGTCCCGCAGGCGTATTTATCGAGCCGTAGCCCAAAACCTTGAATTTTGAGCCGTTATATTCAATTACTCCCCAACCCACGATAGCATATCCTGGATCTATTCCGAGAATTATCATCAAATGTCCTTTCCGAGCAAATTTTGCAATACTGCCCCATTTTCAATTCTCTATATTATAACACAATATTTTGATAATGTCAAATATATTTTTAATTATATTTGTTAATTAAAGGAAAATTTATCTTAAAAACCGTTTACAATCCAAAAATTTTGTGGTATAATTTATGATGTTGAATTATTGCTTGCGGAGGGCTGTTTATGAAGATACTCAAGCTTGACGTCGGAGACGTTATTGAACTGAAAAAAGAGCATCCTTGCGGAGGCAAGCTTTTTAAGATATTGCGTGTCGGCAGCGAGGTTCGTATAGTATGCGTGAGTTGCGGACACGATATGACTCTCGGCCGCGAAAAGCTCGAAAAAGCAATAAAAAAGATCAATCCATAAAAATCAGAGGAAAGAAAGCTGATGAAAGAAACTACAGTTAAAGATTTACAAAGCAATATAGATATTACGGCTGCACTCCCCGCTCAGAAGCCGTGGAGTCGCATTTTGAGTAAGCTTAAGGAATATAGATACCTCGGCATTTCGGGACTTATATCCGCAGTGGCAGTATTGCTCATTTATATGATAGTCACGGGTGGTCTTTTCCCCATTGGAAAAGGTACTACTCTTATTCTTGACCTAAACGCGCAGTACGTATATTTCTTCTCTGCTCTGAGAAACGCAATATTCGGAGACGGAGAGCTTCTCTACTCCTTCTCACGATCACTCGGCGGAGAATTTCTGGGTATATACGCGTACTACCTTGCGAGCCCGCTTTCGTACCTCGTGTGTCTCTTCCCAGCAGACAAAATGCAGGAATTCTCTCTGGTCTTGCTTATGCTCAAGTCTGCTCTTGGCGGTATGACTATGGGATACTATCTGCATAAGCATTCCGAAAGGCTTAATAAGCTCTCGATAGTTGCATTCTCTCTTCTCTATTCGCTCTGCGCGTACTGCATAGTATACCAGACAAACCTGATGTGGATGGATGCGGTTATCTGGCTTCCTCTTGTGACTCTCGGAATAGAATCGCTTATAAAGTACGGTAGGTACAAGCTTTTCGTTGTTTCTCTTACACTTACGATAGCAAGCAACTATTATATCGGATATATGTGCTGTATATTCGTTGCGCTGTACTTTTTCTACTATATATTTGCGCACAAGGATGATTTTGCAAATAATCCCATGCGTGAAAAATCACATTTTATAAAGTCGCTCATCAGAATAGCGATATTTTCCGTAATAGCCGTATGTATAGCGGCAGTCATTATATTCAGCGCGTATTACTCGCTTTCGTTTGGAAAAACAGAATTTTCCGACTCGGATTTTGATATCTCTACTCGAATAACCTTCTTTGACGTCATATTCAAGTTCTTCCCCGGCTCGTACGACACCATAGACAATATGAACGCCACCGCAACGTCTCCGTCAACCGGCGCGTTCCCATTTATTTACTGTGGCGTGATAACTCTTATTTTAGCTCCTGCGTTCTTCCTTTCAAAGAAGTTCTCGACTAAGGAGAAAATAGCGTCGGCTGTATTTATCGCGTTCTTTATACTCAGCTTTATTCTCTCCACACTTGACCTTATCTGGCACGGATTCCAGTATCCCAACTGTCTGCAGAACAGATACAGCTTTATGCTCTGCTTCTTCCTTGTTGTTCTTGCTTTCAAGGCATTTGAAAACATTGAAGAGCCCAGCGTCAAGTGGGGCGTGTTTATATCCGCAATCTTCTGGGGCTCGTTTGCAGTAATAATTCAGAAGCTCTCTCCAGAGATAACCGAGGGCATACAGAAGATAAACAGCAAATTCGAGCTTGGTAATTTTGAATTTGCGCTATTTGCGTTAATAATGATAGCGATTTACGTGATAATCATTGCAATTGCGCGAACATCCAGTAAAAAGAACATTATATCCGCAGTTTTGCTTGTGATTATAACCGTTGAGCTTGTACTCAACGGAATATCCAACGTGAACGACTTCGGCGATGATTTCGGTTTCTCGACCTACTCAAGATACGATGATTTCCAGGATTTAATGTATCCTATCGTAGATACTGTTAAGGACAATGACGACTCCTTCTACCGTATGGAGAAGACTGTGTACCGTCAGCCTAACGACAATATGCAGTTTGGTATAAGAGGCGTGGCAAACAGTACCTCAACCCTTAACGCATCGGCAATTCAGCTCATTCAGATGATGGGTTATTCTGCGCGCGCGCAGTGGTCCCTATATCTTGGCGGAAATCCTGTAAACGACTCCCTGCTCGGTATTAAGTATATCGTCACGGACAGAGATCTGAGCGAATTTTACGGCGAGCCCGTATATACCGCAGAGGAATTTGCAGCACACCAGGGTATATCTGTAGAGGAGCTTATAGAAGAAACCGTCGCAGATACGACCGACTCGGGCAAATACAAGGGCAAGTCCGCCGCTGACTACGTGGTATATAAGAATCCTTATGCGCTTTCACTCGGATTTGCGGCAAACGCTGATGTTGTAGACTTCAATATGAAGGCATACAACACCTACCTCCCCGCAACAGACGAAAAGTTTAATGACGGAGGATATACGAACCCATTTGAAAGACTCAATGCTCTCTACACAGCCATCCTCGGTGAGGACGAGACGGTTGAGATATTCAAGCCCGCAACGCAGAATAAGGTCACCTATACAAGCAATGTAAGCTACGCTATCTCCAAAGGATCTCTTGATGACTCAATAATCCACCACAGATACACGGGTGAGGGCGGAAGTATAACTTATAACTACACCGTTCCCGAAAACACAACTCTTTATCTCTATCTCCCCGCTTATTACACCCGTCAGGTAAAGCTTTCCGCGAGCAGTGCCATTGCCGACGGTACAAATAACTTTGGAAGTAACATATCAACAAATCCCACGCTCCGAATAGTTGAGCTGGGAAAATCCAACACGAGTGATTATCAGTTTACAGTGACGATAAACAACTCCTACAACCAATTCTACGTTCAAGAGCAGGAGTCGTATATATACTATATCGACACAGAGCTTCTCGCAGAGGTGACCCAGAGAATTCAGAAAAATCAGCTTGTTATTGATAAGCATACCGAAAGCAACTTTGAGGGCAGCATTTCCACGGAAAACAACAATCAGGTCGTGCTCACCACCATCACCTACGACAAGTACTGGGATGTTTACGTTGACGGCAAGAGAGTTGATACCTTTGATGCAGTAGATACCACCCCCGGCAAGGATGGCGGCGGAGCTTTACTTGCTTTTGAGATAGCTGATGCAGGCAATCATAGCATACGCATGGTGTATAGACCTAAGATCGTGACGGTGGGACTTATAATATCTTGCGCGGCGATTATAGCCTTTGTGCTGATTTGGGTATTTGAAAAGAAGCTTATGCAAATAAAGCCCGTAAGGATTCTGCTCTGCATTGAGGATAACTCTGATGACACTCACTCTGAAATAAACAATAGAAAGTATTCTCCACCCGCTAAAAACGCAAAGAATAAGCGAAAGGACTGATTTTATGTTTCACTATATATCCGGCGAGCTTGCATATTCCTCTCCCACAACAGCCGTAATCGACGTGTGCGGTGTTGGATACAAGCTCACAATAAGCGGTAATACCTACGAGGGTCTTGCACGCTCGTCCGCGCAGAAGGTAAAGCTTTACACCTACCTTGCAGTGCGCGAGGACGGAATTGAGCTTTTCGGCTTTGGCAGCGAGACAGAGCTTTCGACATTTAAAATGCTACTTACGGTGTCGGGCGTTGGTCCCAAGGCGGCAATCTCAATTCTCTCCTTGCTCACCCCCGAAAAATTTGCTCTTGCGGTATGCACCGACGACAAAAAGACTATATCCAAGGCAAGCGGTATAGGTCCTAAGACTGCCGCAAGAATAATCCTTGAGCTTAAGGACAAGCTTTCCAAGGAAACTAATATCGATACTTCTCTTGCCAGCGCAGTATCCTCCGGCGGAGGTGCAGTTGCTCCTACCGCGAGCGGAAAGCTTTCTGAGGCTCAGGATGCGCTTATGGTGCTTGGATACAGCAGAGCCGAGGCGCAGAGAGTTCTCTCTTCCCTTGACACCCAGAATATGAACCTTGAGCAGATAATCAAAGAATCTCTCAAGCAGCTTATGAGATAATTTGAGGAGGTAATTATGGATTTTACAGAAGATTTTGATTTTGAAAGCCGAATAGTATCTACCTCCTATTCTTCGGAGGATTCCGACACCGACAGCTCCCTTCGTCCCAAAAGTCTTGATGAGTATATAGGTCAGGACAAGGCAAAAGAAAACCTTAAGGTATATATGGACGCGGCAAAGTTTAGAGGTGAATCTCTTGACCACGTGCTGCTTTATGGCCCTCCCGGTCTCGGTAAAACAACTCTTTCAAATATAGTTGCCGCTGAAATGGGCGTAAATATCAGAGTGACGTCGGGTCCCGCTATTGAAAAGCAGGGCGACCTTGCGGCTCTGCTTACAAATCTCAGCGAGGGTGACGTGCTGTTTATTGACGAGATACACCGCCTTTCCCGCTCGGTAGAGGAAATTCTCTATCCCGCTATGGAGGACTTTGCACTTGATATTATTATAGGCAAAGGCCCGTCGGCAAGAAGTATCAGAATTGATCTGCCCAAGTTCACACTTATCGGCGCGACCACACGCGCGGGTCAGCTTACTACTCCCCTTCGCGACCGCTTCGGCGTTCTTCTCAAGCTCGAGCTTTACACTCCCGAGCAGCTTGCGACTATAGTTAAGCGAAGCGCGTCTATACTCGGCATAGGCATCAACGAAAACGGCGCTTACGAGATAGCATCCCGTTCGCGCGGAACGCCCCGAATTGCCAACAGACTTCTCAAGCGCGTTCGAGACTTCGCGCAGGTGTCGGGCAAGGAGATAATCGACGAGGAGATAGCGTCCTACGCTCTTGGCAAGCTTGAAATAGACGAGCTTGGACTTGACAATACCGACAGACGTATGCTTGAGACTATAATTAAGTTCTACGACGGAGGCCCCGTCGGTCTTGAAACTCTCGCCGCAACAATTGGTGAAGAAGCGGTCACGATTGAGGACGTTTACGAGCCTTATCTTATGCAGATAGGATTTCTCTCGCGTACTCCCCGCGGACGTTGCGTGACAAGACTCGCATACGAGCATCTCGGCATACCTATGAAAAGAAAGAACGGTTCTACACAGATAGATATCTTTGAGGATTAATAAAATACGGAAGGTCAATGACCTTCCGTTTTTTTATTCAAACTGACTGTTCCAGAGATTTGCGTAGAAACCGCCTCTTCCGAGAAGCTCATCGTGATTTCCCTTTTCGATTATCTTTCCGTTGTCCATAACGAGAATTATGTCCGCTTCCTTAATGGTGGAAAGGCGGTGCGCGACTATAAACGAGGTTCTGCCCTTCATCATAAGCGCAAAGGAATTTTGTATCTTTATCTCTGTTCGGGTATCTATTGACGAGGTCGCCTCGTCAAGTATAAGCATTGGAGGCAAACACAAAAGCACGCGTGTAATGCAAAGAAGCTGTTTTTGTCCTTGTGATAGCGAGCCGCCGTCCTCGCCTATTACCGTGTCATAACCATTTGGTAAACGGCGTATAAAGCTATGTGCGTGTGTGAGCTTTGCCGCCTCGATAATTTCCTCGTCGGTAGCATCGGGCTTGCCCATGGTGATATTTTCGCGAATAGTGCCGCTCTTGAGCCACGTTTCTTGAAGCACCATTCCGTAAGAGCCGCGAAGCGATCCGCGTGTAAGATCTCTTATATCATGACCGCTGACATTGATTTTTCCGCTGTCAACGTCGTAAAATCTCATAAGCAGATTTATTACGGTGGTCTTTCCACAGCCCGTAGGGCCTACTATGGCTACTCTCTGACCATTCTCTATTGAAAGATTAAAGTCACGTATAAGCTCGCGGTCGGGAGTGTAAGAAAAGCTTACGTCTTCTATACTTACCTTGCCGTCAACCTCGTCCTCTGTGAGAATATGCGCGTCGGGCGCATCGGGTGTCTGTGAGGGCTGATCTATAAGCTCAAACAGACGTGAAGCGCAAGCGAGCGAATTCTGAAGCTCGGTAATAACGCCCGATATTTCATTAAAGGGCTTTGTATATTGGTTTGCGTAATTGAGAAGCGAGAAAAGTCCGCCGACGGTAAGTCCACCCTCGATATTTCCCTGTTTTATGCAGATCATAGCTCCGACAAAGGCAACCGCCGCGTAAACGAGGTTGTTTACAAAGCGCGTGCAGGGGTTTGTCAGCGACGAATAAAACAGAGCTTTGAGAGATGTCTTCTCAAGTCTGCCGTTTATCTCGTCAAAGGTTTTGAGCGCCTCATCCTCGTGTGAGAATGCCGCTACAACCTTATGCTCTCCAATCATTTCGTCGATAAATGCCGTCTGCTCGGCTCTGGTCTCAGACTGAGCTTTGAACAGTGAAAACGTGTTTTTTGCGATAAACGTCGCAACGAAAAGCGACAAAGGCGTTATAAGCACGACGACTGCGGCTATGGGCAAACTTATGGATATCATAAATCCAATAGTGCCGATAATCGTGAGGATTCCCGTGAAAAACTGCGAGAATCCCATAAGGAGTCCGTCGCCGAACTGGTCAACGTCCGAAATTACTCGGCTGACTGTGTCGCCTACGGGCTTTGTGTCAAGATAAGAAAGCGGGAGCTCCTGTATCTTCACAAACGCATCTCGTCTGAGCTTTTTAACAATTCCAAACGTAATTCTATTGTTGATAACGTTCATTATCCATTGGCAAAGCGCGGTTGCTCCGCAGACTATTCCGATAATTATGAGAAGCTTGAAAATGCCTTCAAAATCAACGTTATCTTTACCTATTGCAAGGTCTATAGCCTGACCCGCGAGGATCGGGATATAGAGCGTTCCAACGACTATAAGTGCCGCAAGAATAAGAGATATAGCGAAAAGGACTCTGTACCCTTTCATATATCTGAGCACCTTTGAAAAGGTGGTTTTACGGGAGATTTTAGCCATTAGACTCACCTCCCTTGAACTGCGACTCATAAATTTCACGGTAAACTGTGCAGCTCTCGAGTAGCTCGTTATGCTTACCCTGACCGACTACGATGCCGTCGTCAAGTACGAGGATTATATCCGCGTGAGAAATAGACGACGTTCTCTGTGAAATTATGAAAATGCATGGATCATACTCAAGATTCTTTATTTCGTGACGAAGTCTCGCCTCGGTTGCAAAGTCAAGCGCGGATGCAGAGTCGTCAAGTATCAGCACGGGAGATTTTGAAACTATCGCGCGAGCGATACAAAGTCTTTGTCTTTGACCGCCCGAGAAGTTTCTTCCCTTTTGCTCTACCTTAGCGTCAAGTCCGCCGTTCTTCTCACGGACGAAATCCGCCGCCTGCGCTACCTCAAGAGCTTCCCAAAGCTCCTTGTCGGTGGCGTTCTCCTTGCCCCAACAAAGATTTGAACGTACAGTTCCCTTGAAAAGCACCGCCTTTTGCGGAACTATTCCTATCTGCGAGCGCAGAAATTCAAGATCATATTCTTCAACTCCGCGACCCATAAATCTGACCTGTCCGTCGGTAGCGTCATAAAATCTCGGTATCATATTTACAAGAGTAGTCTTACCGCTTCCAGTTCCGCCTATAATACCTACTGTCATACCTCGGTAAGCCTTGAAATTCACACCACAAACCGACGGAGCAGATGCGGTGGAATAAGTGAGCGCGGCATTGTCAAACTCAACTATAGGAGATTTTTCGTCGCCCTCTGATATAGGATTGTCGGAGATATTCATTGACGCGGGAGTATCAAACACAGCCTGAATACGCTTACTGCAAGCAAGCGCTTTTGTCACGAGGAATATAGTATTTGCAAGCTTTACAAGCTCCACGAGTATCTGCGTCATATAATTATACATCGCAACAAGCTCGCCCTGTGACATATCACCCGAATTTACTGCGGGCGCAGAAAAATAAATTATCGCAATTATGCCGAGGTTTACCACAACGTACGTGAGCGGATTCATAAGAGCGGTTATTCTGCCCGTAAAGTTTTGAATCTTAGTATGCTCTCTGTTTGCGGTCTCAAAGCCCTGAATCTCCTCATTTTCCTTATTGAACGCACGGATTACTCGCACACCGGAGAGGGTTTCGCGTGTTCGCGAGGTAACGTTATCAAGCTTTTGCTGTACCTTTTTGTAAAGCGGTATTCCGGCAAGTATTATACTGAATACGATAATAGCAAGCACAGGAATTACAACTACGAAAACAAGCGCAATCTCCTTGTTTACAAAGAAAGCCATAATCATTGCGCCAAATACGATTATGGGCGAGCGCAAAAACAAACGGAGTGTCATATTTACACCTGATTGCAGCTGATTTACGTCGCTCGTCATTCGGGTTATCATAGACGACGTGCCGAGCTTGTCCGTCTCGGAATATGAAAATCTGCCAAGGTGAGCAAAGAGCGAGTGTCTCATACCCGTTGCCATACCCACGGCCGCCTTCGCCGCAAAATACTGAGCAATCACCGCACAGGTCAGACCGATTATACCAAGCGCAACAAGCAAAAGACACATTTTTATAATGTGACTGTTATCCCCACTCGCTATTCCCTTGTCAATTATCGACTGAACGACAAGCGGAACCATAAGATCAAAGCAAGCCTCGAGCAATTTGAACAGAGGCGCTATGATACATTCGAGCTTATATTTCTTCAAAAAACGCAAAACCGTCTTCATCCCGAGACTCCTTTCTCTAAATTCTTTATAATTATATCACTTAATCAAAATAAAATCAATAGCTCTGGGGAAAATATTATGTACGTAAAAGCACCCGCGGTTGTCCGCGGGTGCTTGAGATTATTGTAAGCTGTTATTAGGCATACAGGGCTTCAAGGAACATTAATCCCTCACCCATCATAAGTCCAAGCTTGAACATATCAGGACCGCAAAGATGTGCAAAGTCACGGTCTTCTCCGGTGGATCCCTTGCTCAAGAGCTCGTCTGCCATTACGAGATAGGAGTTTTCAAGGTTGGGCTTCTCGTTTATTATCAATTCGCCGCCACTGCTTGACTTGGGATCATAGTCAAATCCATACTCACAGTTAGACTCCTTGCCGTTATTTACTATCTCTGCATGAGTCCACGTGGTGTAGTCAAAAGGAAATTCTCCGCTGGGATCTCCCTCGGTAGATTCCTGAATAGCATAATTTATAAATGCGATTCCATTCTCGGTCGAATAGTCCTCAAAATCGGAACGGATAGAGTTTACAAGCAGCTGCTCGTACTCGGCATATGCCTCTGCTACATCAGGCATATGCGATGCATCAGACTCACCCTGAACCCAGAAGAAGCCTGTAATCTGAGGATTATAATTCTTTGATATTACTGCCAATGATTCGTAAGCATAGGACAGCATCTGATTGTAGAGATAATCTCCCATATCTTCAACAAGACCGCTGGGATCAAGGTCATAATTGGAGGTTGTCGGGAACCACTGACCGTTAAGATATGTTCCTGCGGCTGTATACTTGATGATATAAAGAGGAGCGTCTTTGGTATATCCATTGGCTGTGAGATACTCTACTATACCATGCTCGGGGCCAATAAATCCAGGAGCACCGCCGCCCATTCCGCCTCTGTATGCTTCAAATCCGTTATTTGAGTAAACAGTTTGCCAAACGTCGTTTACTACGTTGATATTGTTAAAGTGAATGTAAACGTCGTTGTATTTCTTATTGTTATACTGCAAGTCAACGTTAAATATGGGGCTCGCGCCAAACGCATTGGACTGACCGCCGATAATAATTATGTTAGCTACGGGCTTATCCTCGGAGTCTTCTCTTCCAACGACGTTTATATTCCACGTTGTAATGTCAACGTAAATTCCCTTGGCGAACTCAGCAAAGAAGGTAATCGTATGCTCGCCTGTTGAAAGACCCTTTGTTTGCGCGGTTATATTAAATGCCCTTGCCTTTTTGCCTGCCGCGGTCTTCATATCCTCGGTCGGATCAAGCGCGGGAGACTTCTGAGCGTTAGTAAAGTCGTCATCGATATAATATCCGAAATTGATGATATTAGCATTAAATCCCGCATATCCGGTTATAGAAACGCTCATTCCTGCAAAGAGGCTTGAAAATTCAACAATTCCGCTTTGCTTGTTAACAGAG
The DNA here is from genome assembly GCA_045659745.1 of Eubacteriales bacterium. Classification (GTDB taxonomy): domain Bacteria; phylum Bacillota; class Clostridia; order Oscillospirales; family CAG-272; genus SVTX01. Next base: position 2,466 of record JAZRCL010000037.1, on the reverse strand, counting down.
CTTACAGTAGCACCCATAAGCTCTCCGGATGTGAAGGTTGCAAAGGATTTGACATTGCTGTATCCAACTTTCAAGGTATCAAAGAAAGGATCTGCCTCAAATTCAGGCATGGTTCTCGGACCTTCACCGCAAACACTGCAGACATCTGTGTAAGGCGTATCATAACGGTGACCAAGCTTTGCAACGAGTACCGTTAGACATTCCGTGCACTTCTGTGCTGCGGTACATGTGGGCTCTGCGCCGGGTGTGTGAGGAAGCTTTTCCGCATCTACGGGAGCAACGAGTATCTCGCCACACAAGGAACATTTCTTACCCTCGGTTTTACCCTTTTTCGAGCAGGAAACCGTTGCGGGAATGATCTCCTCTGTATGTCCGAGAGCCTCAACCTCGGTTTGCTCAACCAAAATTTCTCCACAATCTGCACACTTGCTTCCCTCTGTAAGACCTGTTTCGGTACAGGTGGGGTCAATAGCCGCGATGGATTCTGTGTTCTCATGCTCGCATATCTTTGTAATAACGATAATTATAGATGTCTCACCGCTTGCAAAGAAAGTATATTCGTCAGAGAACGTATATCCCTCTGCCTTACTTATCTTACCCTTGTATCCGTCCATAGGCTCAAGCTTCATGCTTGCAATGCCGTCAGCATTCGTGACGATGGGGTTAAAGCACTGGTTGTCAAGACAGATTGTGATTCTGACGCCCGAAACCGCATTGCCGTCGGTGTCCTTAACCGTTACAGTATAATCAACTCTTGTGTCCACAGGAGGCTCGGTGGGAGTTTCCGTGGGCTTCTCGGTGGATACGGTAGGAGTTTCCGTGGGCTTTTCCGTAGGAGCATCGGTAGGAGCTTCTGTGGGTGTAGTGGTGGGAGTTCCCGTGGGCTTTTCCTCGTTGTCACAAGCAACGACAAGCGCCATACAGGAAATCAAAAGCACAACTGCAAGCGCAATGCTTAAAAATCTTTTGAACTGCATAATTTCCTCCTTGGTTCACGTGGCGCGTCTTACGCGCCGAAAAAAATTTACCACTGTAATTTTATCACGAAATTTACATTTTGTCAACAGACAATGGCAAAGAATAAAAATATCTTTAACAAGTATAAAATATCACAAAAAAATCTCTTATCCTTCACATTCAGTTTACAAAAGAATGATAATATTATTCTGAATTATTATTTAAATTTTCAAAAGGAGAAAATTTGATGCTTCAATTGACCAACATTACCAAGGTATATTCCTCGGGTGCAGAAAAGGTAGAAGCTCTCAAGGGCGTAAATCTCGAATTCCGCAGAAATGAATTCGTCTCAATTCTCGGACAATCTGGCTGCGGTAAAACCACACTTTTGAATATCATCGGCGGACTTGACAGATATACCGACGGAGATCTTGTGATCAACGAAAAATCAACCAAGACCTTTAAGGATTCGGATTGGGATACGTACAGAAATCACTCTATAGGCTTTGTCTTCCAGAGCTATAACCTTATTCCCCATCAGTCTGTTCTTGCAAACGTAGAGCTCGCGCTTACCCTCTCGGGCGTTTCTAAGGCTGAAAGAAAACAGCGCGCTATAGCCGCGCTTGAAAGCGTTGGACTTGCTGATCAGATCAATAAAAAACCCACGCAGATGTCAGGCGGACAGATGCAGAGAGTTGCCATAGCTCGCGCGCTTGTAAACAATCCCGATATTCTTCTTGCCGACGAACCCACGGGTGCGCTTGACACGAAGACCAGTGTGCAGATAATGGAGATACTCAAGGAGGTAGCCAAGGACAGACTCGTAATTATGGTCACACACAATCCTGACCTTGCAGACGAATATTCCACGCGAATCGTAAAGCTCAGCGACGGACTTGTAATAGATGACTCCAACCCCTACAATAGTTCTGCGGAAACTGTTGTGACCGAGCCTGCTGCTCCTGTTGACAAAAAGGAAAGGAAAAACAAGAAAAAGGCGGAAAAGAAACGCAGAATGTCCTTTGGTACTGCTCTTTCCCTTTCTATGAACAACCTTTTAACCAAAAAGGGCCGTACTGTCATGACGTCTCTTGCGGGAAGTATTGGTATAATCGGTATCGCGCTTATCCTTTCGCTTTCAAACGGTATTCAGTTGTTTATAAATCAGGTTCAGGAGGATACTCTTTCCACATATCCCCTTTCAATTCAAAAGGAAACTCAGGATATGTCAGCTTTGCTTTCTGCGATGACAAACTCCTCCGCCTCCACTGACTACTCAAATTCGGGTATGATATACGTTGACGACTCGCTTGGCACTATGATGTCTGCTATGACCTCAACTGTAGAGAACAATCTTGAGGCTTTTAAGGCGCATATTGACGCGAACAGAGAGTCACTTGACGAGTACGTCAGCGATATTCAGTACACGTACGACTACAATCTTCAGGTCTTCAACACCGCAAACGGCACGGTAAAGGTTGGAATGGAAGTCGTATTTGAGCATATGGG